>JAQVOZ010000096.1 GCA_028702365.1 Candidatus Omnitrophota bacterium
GCTTACAACCTCTTCCGAGAGGAAATGGTTAATTTCATCATAAGTAAGGTATCCTTTCTTCTTGCCCAGTTCAACTAACTGCTCGATACTTCTCTCAAGAACTTTTTTCTTATGCATTTTTTACCTCGCTAGTTATCTTGTCAAATTTATTGATTAAAACTTTTAATCTATCTTTCTCGCCTTTTACTTCTGCTTCTTTTATGTCCAGTTTTAGTTTATCCATAGAAAGCCTTGCACGGCGCTGACGCAGCTTAAGGATACAGCTTTTAAAAATTTCGCCCTCAAGGGGAACATCTTCTTCAAGAAGTATCTTCGAAATAAATCCGCTTACTTCCTTATCTTCGATTGCACCTAAAATTTTATTGCAGGTCATATCCGTTGAATCGTTATAATTTTTAAGAAAATATGAAACCGTCTTTCTTGCAAGGGGATATGAAAAATCTTCCTCGCGTAAATTTTTCCTGATAAGCGGAAAAGCTTTTTTATTGGAAAACATAAATTTAAGAATAATCTTCTCCGCTATGGAAAATGTCTCTTTAGGCTGTAAATTAGCCGTTTGCTGTGTTTTTGCTTCTTTTTTGTCAGGAAAGATTTTCTTAAATTCGGCGATGAGTATTTCTTCTTTAATTCTTAAAACAAAGGAAAGTTTCTTTATGTATTCATACTTTTCTATCTCGCTGTTTAGTTTGTTTAAGGTAGAAAACATCTCCTGCGCTATTTTTGTCTTGCCTTCTATACTTTCCATATCATACATTTTACTTAAGATTGAAACTTTATAATCAAAGAAATCTTTTTTGTCGGAAAATACACGCATAGATTCTTCTTTGGGCTTTGCCCTAACCAGAGAGTCCGGGTCAAAACCCTGCGGCAAGGATACTACTCTTACTTTTAAATCGTTTTCAAGCAGGAGGTCAAGAGCTCGCAGCGTTGCCATCTGGCCCGCTTTATCAGAATCATAGACAAGTGTAACATTATTAGTATACCTTCTTATAAGGCGTATCTGCTCGACTGTTAAAGCTGTGCCCAAAGAGGCAACGATATTTTTTATTCCGGATACATGCGGCATAATCATATCAAGGTAGCCCTCGACAACTATTGCGCAATCAGCTTTTGCAATATCATCTTTTGAAAAATTAAAGCCGAACAAATGGTCGCGTTTGCTGTAAACCTGGTTTTCTATTGAATTTATATATTTTGGCGCTGTATCCCCCTCTCTCCATGTCCTTGCGCCAAAGCCTATAACGCGTGAACGTATGTCGAATATCGGAAACATAACCCGTTCACGAAATAAATCGCGGTAAGCCTCTCCTTGCGATATGGCAAGAGAGGATTTTTCAAGTATCTCAAGAGTAAAATTTTTCTTACGCATATAGTCGATAAGGCTGTTTCGCCCCAAAGAATAACCTATGCGGAATTTTTTAATGGTTTCGAGAGTTATCCCTCTTTTATTAAGGTATGCAATGATTGGTTTAGCGCAAGATTCTTCAAGAAGGGCTTTATGATAAAACAAAGACGCTTCGTCCAGGCAATTATAAAGGATATTTTTAAACCTGTCTTTTTCTAAACTTTGGTGCGGGATTTCAATGCCCAGGCGTTTGGCAAGAAGCTCGACCGCTTCAACAAAAGTCATCTTCTCGTGCATCATAAGAAACTGTATGACGCCGCCGCCTTCGCCGCAGCCAAAACAATGAAAAATCTGTTTTTGCGGGCTTATCATAAAGGAAGGTGTTTTTTCTCCATGAAAAGGGCAATTCGCCTTAAAGTTTCTGCCGGCGCGCTTAAGCGGTATATAGCTGGATATTACCTCAACTATATCAGTCCTGGTTTGTATGTCGTCAATGAATGATTGTGGAATCATATTTTTTTGCGCAGATAATCACAGATAAAACCATCTGTGATTTTTTATCTGTGGTCATCCGTGTGTTTTTCGAGAAAAACGGCGAAAGCCCGCGAACTCGTATATCTTAATTTTTTCTTTACTTGTAAGATAATCAAGCATGATATTTACGCCCAAGTTATCGGAAGCTATATGCGGAGCAACAACCACGTTTATGTTGTGCTCCTTGCATTTTTTGAAATGCTCTTCAGACTGATGCATTGCAATTATCGTGTCCACCCCGCAGGAAGATAGCTTGTCGTAAATACCAGAAGGCCCTTCGGTTCCTCCGGTAAACTCAATATGTATCCGGCGAACGCGGCTGGCGCGGCTGCCTATCTCTATCATTACGCTGTTATTATTTTTTGCGGACTCATTATATTCCGGAATTTCATTGAGCAAATCAACGATTTTACCGATTGTTGACGGGGTTTCTTTATCCATTAATTTTTTTATATATTGATAGGCAAGGTTATCGCAGGGAGTGTGCATGCACAAAAGATTTATTTTAAGCCATTTCGCCACATCAACTACTTTTTGATGATTTGCCGCGTGGATTCTGCGTTCTATTTCCGCTTTCCTTTCCGACAAAAGATTCTCTGAGGCACTTAAAGATATGCCTTCGTTATGATAGGCAAAAATCTGAAGGTCCATTACATCATAGAGGCTGGCAAGCGCACGGCCTGTTGGGTGATGGCTGATTGCAAGGTCTATATTGGTTCCTTTCTCGCGCAGGCGGTCCGCAAGAAGGAGCTCTGCTTCATTTACATCTACCCCTACAATAACGGATTTTATATCGGCCTCAAGCTCGCCATTAAGTATACGGGTATCTGCGAATGGATTTGTAAGTGAATCTATATCAAAAACTTCCTTTTGTGCTTTTTCTAATTTATCATATGCCGATTTTTTTTCTTTGAAATAATTATCGATTTCTTTTTTACCGCGGATATCGGCTTCAATTCCCTTTTTGATTATTTCCTGATAAATCGTTTTTAGTTTCATTCATTACCCCCTTATCGTCGATTAAAACAACTGATTTAATTATTTTTTTCTTTACTTTCTGATTTTTCAGAATCTGCAGCTAGAATTCTTTCAACTTCCGTATTAACTGTAAAACCCGGAATAAATTTACTAAGATTACCGGCCACGACTAAATATGTTTTTGGCGCTATTGATTTAAATAGCCTTGGGGCCATACCGATAAAAGTGTTTGGCTGCGCGGGGAAAAGATGAAGAAAAAAAACTAAGACGCTCGCCAAAAAAATAAGCCTTAAAAATCCGAAGGCAATAGCCGCTATTTTTTCGGCAAAAAGAATTTCTTTTCTTTTAAATAAGGCGTCAATTATTTTAATAAGAAGCCCCAATATTATTCCAATTATGACAAAGAGCACAATGGCTGTAACGGCCTTGTTTAAATTGCCACCTAAAAACGGTATTTTATCGGAAATTTTTTCGGCTAAAAATGGGTAAAATTGAAAAGTAAAAATCGAGTTGATAAACAGCGCCAGTATCTTAAAAATCTCGATGAAGATTCCCTTTGATATGGCTGCGTAAGTTATTCGTAACCAAAGGATTAGGAAAACTATATCTATGAGGCCGAATCCTTTTAATATGCCCATTTATCAAAATTTATTTAGATATAACATATTAAGCCATAAAAGTCAAGAAAACGTTTACAGTTTGGTAATTTAAGCGCTTTTTTCAAAAAAACCAGCGATTTGATTATTTTTGCGGCAAGGACCCCATTTTTTTCCTAATTGAATATTCAACGTAACCGGCGAGAATTTCCTGCACCTTAGCAGGCGGGGCAACTACAAAATAGGTGGAAATAACTGCGTGCGCCATTTCATGGGCAAGCATACCGGCGGTTGCATCGTTGAATGAAATATAAATTGTGTTATGGCTTGGAATATAAACAGATGGTAAATTTGCTTCTACTATCTGGGCGCTACCGGAAATAGCCTTGCTTACCTCCACAACATCAGGATAAACTACGAGGCTTCCGCGGTAACTTTCAAGATTAATATTTAGCACATCGCAAACTTCAAGAAACAAGGAATCTATGCCTTCTTTGATTACAGAACGTATATCGCTGTTATTTTTTGATAAAGTATCGAGCCTGAACAGCCCTGTTGCATTTATTTTTTCTGCAAAACTGGATAAACTGCAGCCTTCGCATATCGATACTTTAAAATACTTGGTTTCAATTGTCTCAGGATAACAGGCCAAAGGCCAAAGGCCCAAAACCAAAGACCAAAGAAAAATTATTTTATTTTTTTTACAATTTTTAATTTTTAATTCGTGATTTTTGATTTTTCCCATTTACTTATTACAGTGAAAATGCCGGTTAAAAATTATATGCCCTTAAAGGTATCCAGAATTGATTCTATGCGTTTTATTTTATCCTCAACCTGTTTTTTGTTTTCAAAATAAATACCATCAAGTGTTTTTTGTGCTTCTAAAGTTTCCAGCCTGATTGCAGTCATTTTGTCCCTTAGTGAATTCGACATATTAGTTAACGAATGGGATAAGTCTTTGAGCTGGTCAGTAGCCCTTATTTGAAAGTTAGCTGCGAAATTAGCGCTGCCTAGCTTATCTATCTCTCTCTTTAACCTGTAAAGTGGGCCGGCAATTTTGTGGGAAACGAAAAGTGTAAGGAAAATAACCGATATAGCTGAAAATATCGTTACCACGATAATCGTCTGCAGTATAAATGGCAGAATAAAATCTGCTGTGGTTTTCACTGTGACTTTTGTATTTTCAATAGCAACAGTAGTTGAATGAATCGAGAGAAGAAAAAGAGAAATTCGTATAGCAATAGCTCCCAAAATTACCATGACGAAGAATTTAAATATGAATTTTGTCTGAAACTTTTTGTCGATAAAATAATTTCTTCTTTGATTATTCATTTAAACCTCCTTGCCCAGAAGGGCAATACCCGCGCAATTCATTCAAGCGCGGGGTATATAAATTTTCCTACTTCAGGGATAAACTTATATTTCCCATCAATTTTATTTTTTTTCCTCTGTTATACCCAATTCTTTATAATTTATTTTTACGTTGGCCTGCTTTTTAAGTAAGTTCATCCAATCTTCGACCGCTTTTTTCTGGTGTTCCTTAAAAAGAACCAGGCGTATTTCCGGATAAACATCTTCAAGAGTTTTTCCGGAAAATTTATCTTTATTTGCATTATAAAAATCTCTTATTTCATCATCGCCTATCTTTATAGTCAAAAACAATTCTTTTGATTTTTTATCGACAGCTCTTTTTAAAAGCGACTGCTCCCAGAAATCCTGGACATCCTCAAGAAAGTTTGCTTCTTTATCCAATCCTCTTGTTTCCGCTTCCCTAAGTATAAGCTTTCTGTTTATAAGGTTATCCAGAAATTCCTTGCGGGCTTCTTTTGTGTCCGGCTTTGACGTATTGAACTTGGCAAAATCTTTTTCGAATTCAGCTTTTGTGATTTTTATCTGTCCTATCGAGATAACTGCTTCTTCTTTAGGCACGCAATTTACACTAAGAAGAATAATAATTGATAACAATAAAAATTTTATCCTCACCACCATATTTTCCTCCTTCAATGAGCGCACAACTTATGGCAGGCGCGACGCCAGTCGCAACGAACATAAGTTGTATGCGCGAATTGAACCCAGCACTAATTTTATGTTTGCAATGATCGTTTAAGCCTGTTTTTTAGATGGGTTCTTGTTTGACCGTAATGCTTTAATTTTCGCTCCCTTTCTCGAGCATCCAATTCCGATCTATAACCTTCACATCCAATAAGTAACCAAAATTTATCTTGATTGTGTTCTTCAATTCTTCTCTCAAGATTATTGGTGTAACCATAGTAGAGCTCCTTGCTCTTATTATTTTTTAAAATATATACCCAATACATTATAAAATTAGTGCTGGGTCAAATTTGGCCTAGTATTTTTCCTGCGTGCCAGCCTTACGGCTGTCGACTCGGAAAAATGCTGTCCTCATTTGATATCGTAAGTTATTGCAATTTAAGAAGTTATGTAATTATTTTAACCCGATATTGCACGTAACTTCTATTATAATACGTAATCAGAAAAAATCCATAAAAAAACCCCGCTTGTATAAA
>JAQVOZ010000097.1 GCA_028702365.1 Candidatus Omnitrophota bacterium
CGCCTTTGTTGCTTCAATGCAAATTTGCTTTAAGGCTTTTTTAAGCCCGCCTTTTTCTTTTGCCTTAAACAACGTTGGAATAACTTTAGTTTTAAAGCCGTTAACACTTATGTCTTTTATCTTTAAAAGCTCGTCGTTAGCCAGGATAGGATTTTTAATCCTTATTTTATGGCAATGCTCCGGGGTTTCCTCAAGAAGGTTTTGTTCAGGGCCGATATAAGTTTCAAGGCTCATTACCAGTTCTTCACGAATGGGGTCTATGGCAGGATTGGTTACCTGCGCGAATAATTGCTTAAAATAAGTAAAAAGTAATTGCGGCTTTTGCGATAAAACCGCGTGAGGTGCATCATTACCCATTGAGCCTATCGGCTCTTTGCCTTCTTCAGCCATAGGTTTAATGAGCATCTTTAAATCTTCGCGGCTGTAGCCGAATGCCTTAAGCAAAACAGTCAGCTCTTGGGGGATAGCTTCAGCTGTTTTTGATTTAGCTACATCCTCAAATTCAACCATATTATCCTTGAGCCAGGTGCTGTATGGTTTTTGGCTGGATATATTTTCTTTTAAATCTGCGTCGGAAATTATACAGCCCTTTTGGGTGTCGATAAAAAACATTTTCCCAGGCTCAAGCCGGCCGGAAATTAAAATATCTTTTGGCTCGATATCCAAAACTCCCATTTCTGACGCCATAACCACGAAATCATTTTTTGTAACAATGTAGCGGGCAGGACGCAGGCCGTTTCGGTCCAATACTGCGCCAACGCTTGTGCCATCTGTAAAAGCAATCGCTGCAGGGCCATCCCATGGCTCCATAAGACAGGCGTGATATTTATAAAAGCTTTTCAGCTCATTATTCATGAGCTCATCCTGCTGCCAGGCAGGCGGAATCAACATCATCATAGAATGAGCTATGCTTCTGCCTGAAAGCGTAAGCAGTTCAAACATATTATCCATCATCGCAGAATCACTGCCGCCGCTCATTATAATTGGCTTTATTCTTTTAATGTCCGCGCCGAAAGCTTTACTTTTAAGAAGCCTCTCGCGCGCTTTCATCCAATTGACGTTTCCGCGAAGAGTGTTTATTTCTCCGTTATGAGCAAGGAACCTGAAAGGCTGGGATAAATCCCAGGTTGGGAAAGTGTTTGTGCTATAGCGTGAATGCACAACTGCTATTGCGCTTTTTAAAGATGCGTCTTTAAAATCAAGAAAGAAATCCTCGAGTTGGCCGGGCATAAGAAGGCCCTTATAAGAAAAAGTGCGGCTTGAAAGGTTTGTAATGTAAAAAAATGATTTTTGTTTGAGAGCAGATGCGCGGATTACGTTTTCTATTCTTTTCCTGATTATGTAGAGTTTACGCTCAAAAACCAACTGGTCTTTTATCTGAGGATTCTTTTGGCTTTGACTAAAGGAAGCAAAACCACGGCTCTCTGGCCTGCCGATAAAGACTTGTTCTATTTTCGGTTCGGTTTCGCGGGCAGATTTACCGATTGAAGAATTATCTACAGGAACTTCTCGCCAGCCAAGAAGGCGCTGTCCTTCCTCAGCAATTACTTTGGCAAAGATATCCTTGCAGAACTTGCGGTCTTCCTGGTTTTGCGGCAAGAAAACCAAACCAGTGCCGTATTCTCCGGCAGCAGGCAAATCTATTTTTGCGTTAGCGGCTGTTTTTTTAAAAAATTCATGCGGAATCTGGATAAGCAGGCCTGCGCCATCGCCGGTTTTGGGGTCTGCGCCTGTTGCGCCTCTGTGAGAAAGCCTTCGTAAAACTTCAAGCGCCTGTTTTACCAGAGTATTGGTTTTTCCGCCTTTAATATTGCATAAAAACCCAACGCCGCAGGAATCGTGCTCGAACTGCGGATAATATAAGCCTTGTTGTTTGGGAAAATGATTGTATTGCATTTTAATATGCTTTCCATTGCTCCGTCTGAATTCCTAATTTCTTAATCTTGGACCTTAAGGTATTACGATTTATGCCTAAAATTTTTGCGGCTTTCAGCTGGTTGCCTTCGGTGCGCGCCAAGACAGAAGAAATCAGGCTTTTTTCCATCTCTGTAACAGTTGCCTTGTAAAGCTCTCCACCGTTATTTTTTTTGATATAATCTCCCGAGTCAAAAAAATTTGCCCCAAGATTGCTGCCTTGCTGGTTCATTCTTTTTATAATTTTAACCAGCCCGCCGCTTGCCAACTCATCAACGAAAGCATAGCCTGCTGTGGCTAAAGCGCTTGAAAGTAAATCGTAAATTCTTTTTTCTTCCTCAACAACTATCAGTGTTATCATTTGCATCTCTCCCTGTAATTTAAGCAATCTCTGCGTAAAAAATTGGCACGCAAAATTAAAAAATAAGGTTAAGGCAAAGCACCTTAACCTTATTCAAGCTTTTATTTTAAAAAGAGCATCTCTCTGTATTTGGGCAAATCCCAGTGCTCATCGGAAATAACACGCTCCAAATCATCAACGTGCTTTCTGATATGCTCCATCAAAGGCTTAAGCTCTTTAAAATAAAGTTTGCCCTTGTCTTCTGCCTCAAGCGAACCGGCCTTTTCAAGAAGCTTAACTAATTCCTTGGTATTTCTTCGGACATAATAAATCTTGGAAATAACCTCGGCTAAATGGCCCTTATTGTCTTCAATTGCTTTTTTATCAAATTTGATTTTAGCTGTTTTTGCAAGGTGCAAAATCTGAGAAAGATTATCTTCCAAAAGTTTTGCATATTCCAAACTTGCGGGTATCACGCTTGCATTAACCATTTCATTAAGCGTGTTTGCTTCAATTTCGATAACCAGGGTGTATGTGTGAACCCAGATGTGATAACGCGCGATAATTTCTTCTTTCGTAAAGACTTTGTATTTCTCAAACATTGCGATATTTTCTTTCTTTGTTAAGGCACGAAGCGCTTCACAGGTTGAAGCAACGTTTGGAAGGCCTCTTTTCTTTGCTTCCTTAACCCATTCCTCGGAATAGTTATTACCTTCGAAGCGTATCTTTTGCGTATCTTTCGCGACTTCAGCAACCACCTGCAATACCGCTTTCTTAAAATCTTTTCCTCCGGAAACTGCCTTTTTTATCATTTGCGCTACATAATCAAGGCTCTCCGCAACTATAGTGTTAACAACCGCAATAGGTGTCGAAATGTTCTGCGAAGAACCAACTGCGCGAAATTCGAATTTGCAGCCCGTAAAAGCAAACGGAGATGTGCGGTTTCTGTCGGTCGTATCTTTATTAAACCTGGGCAGACGGCTCATGCCCAAATCCATTACATTTTTCTTTGAGACTTCTTTTTTTGCGCCATTAGTCATGTTATCTAAAATACCTGACAGCTGTTCGCCGAGGAAAACACTGATAATTGCAGGTGGCGCTTCATTCGCGCCAAGGCGGTGCTCATTGCCTGCCATGGCAACGCTTGCGCGTAACATATCTGCGTGGACATAAACTGCACGCAGGACTGCAACAAGCACTGTAAGAAACTGCAAATTATCTTCCGGGGTATCTCCGGGATTAAGCAAATTGTTTCCGTTGTTATCTGCCAGTGACCAGTTTAAATGCTTTCCGCTTCCGTTTATGCCGGCAAAAGGCTTTTCATGCAAAAGGCAAACCAGATTATGCCGCAGAGCAACTTTTTTCATCAAATCCATCAAGAGCTGGTTATGGTCGGCAGCGATATTTGATTCTTCGAATATCGGAGCAAATTCATATTGATGAGGAGCAACTTCGTTATGCCTTGTCATAACCGGAATGCCTAGTTTGTAGGCTTCCTCTGCTACTTCATACATAAAATTAAGCACTCTTTCTTTTATTGTTCCGAAATACTGGTCCTCAAGCTGTTGGCCTTTCGGAGAAGATGCACCAACCAGGGTGCGCCCAGTCATAATTAAATCCTGGCGCAGGTTGTAATAATTTTTATCGATAAGAAAGTATTCCTGTTCCGGGCCGCAGGTAGAAAACACTTTTTTAACATTCTTGTGGCCGAAAAGCTCAAGCAGCCTTAAAGCTGCCTTGCTTAAAGCCTCATCAGAACGAAGCAATGGTAGTTTTTTGTCCAATGCTTCCCCATTATAGGAAATAAATATCGTAGGTATGCAGAGAGTTTTGCCGAGCTTGCTTTCGATGATAAAAGCCGGGCTTGAAGGATCCCACGCGGTATATCCTCGCGCTTCAAATGTCGCGCGGATTCCGCCTGAAGGAAAACTGCTTGCGTCAGGCTCGCCCTGAATTAATTTATTCCCGGAAAATTTCTCAATTACTTTTCCCGGGCCAGTGATTGAAATAAAGCTGTCGTGCTTTTCTGCGGTTAATCCTGTCATCGGCTGAAACCAGTGCGTATAGTAAGTTGCGCCCTTAGCCATAGCCCAATCCTTCATCGCGTTTGCTATTTCGTTAGCTTGTTCAAGGGTTATGGTTTTACCTTCCGACATCCAAACCTTAAAAGCCTCAAAGGTTTCTTTTGAGATGTGCTTTTGCATAGTTTCTATGCTGAAAGTATTTTCGCCGAAATACGAAGAAACCTTTTTCGGTAATTCAACCTTTTCCAAATCGATGCCCTTAATCTTAAATAGCGCTTCCTGTCTTACTGCCATGTTAACCCTCCTAAAATAAAAATAGCGTTCGCCAAGCCGTCTCCGGCTTAACGAACGCCTATGTTCGTATTTTATCTGCCTAATTTCGCACTACAACGTGCTCAAATATATAGCACTTCGCTACACATATACAAGTAAGTAGCATACGGGTTTGGTAACCGTTAATTTTGGCGCTAATTGCACTGTTTTTTGCATAGCAGGCTTTGCTTTTTTGGCCTTTTCGCCTTTAAAGACGGCTTTTTCCTGCAGGCAGCTATACCCAAAATTGAACTAAAGAAAAGGGCGTTTCTTTAAGAAACGCCCTTAAAATTTACACTTACAATGTGCTTACATCAATACAAGTAACTAATACTGTTATCTGGTAACTAATTAGAAATATTTATTTGGCGCTTAAGATAATTAGCTAAATCTGCCACCCACGAATCAATTGCTCTATACCAATTATCTAAATCTTCGCCCATTACGCCGGAAGCGCTTTTTTTTGTAACAGGTAATTTGTAATCATCGGAGAGGGTAAATACCTTATCTCCTGACTGGGCATCTAGCAGTTCACTTTTAAAAGAAAAATCTGCTGCAGAATTAAACTGGCTCTCGCCCGCTACCGCACCTGATAATTTAACGTTAACTATCAATGCTTTACTGCCTCCTATATCATTTTTGCTGTCTTTTACATCTAATGTCAGGCCCATAAATTGTTTAAAACGTTTGCGTAGCTCCAAAGCAATCCGGTTACGTACTTTATCCGGGTCATTGCTGCCGCCTGCCTGCGCATCCTTAAGATCAGCCGTTTCTACTTTAATATCGCTGGTATCAACTTCGTCTATGCATATTGCTTCATAAGTTTTACGGTCGATATTCGGGCTAAGCCACGTATTTGGAAATCGTGAATTTTGCGAAAAAGCGGAAAAATTGAAAACAATGCCGATAGCGGCGATACAAAAAAATAATGCAATTTTATTCATAACGATTTTTTTTGCTGATGTAAACGTTTTCTAAAATTTTCAATTTTTTTCTTGCCTTTTTAAAGCTGCCGGGTGTAGAATGAATTCAGTGGGATTCGCCTCCCCGTTATGTTTTCAAAAGAGGAGTTTTTAACTCCTCTTTTTTTTATTGTCTTTTGTATAAACCAATTAATTCTGACTGCGCAAGGATATGCCCTGCCATTGCTTTTTCAAGATCTGCCTTTGTAATACCTTCTTTTAAGTTTAATAAAGCGTCCAAAGCATATATTTTGAAAAAATAGCGGTGCGTGCCTGAAGGCGGGCACGGGCCTCCATAATTTCTTTCGCCTGAAGTATTAGTCCCTGGTTTGCCGGGCGTACCAGCTTCCTCTATTTTACTTGTAACCGGAATATCAAAAACAACCCAGTGCACCCAGATTCCCATAGGAGCATC
>JAQVOZ010000098.1 GCA_028702365.1 Candidatus Omnitrophota bacterium
TGAGATAAATTTGCTATATTTGTTAACGCTTTACTCATCATATTCATGAACTCTTTGGAAGCATTTTCTTTCGAGCCAAAACGATGTGAGGATGCAATAATTTCTTCTTCTTTTGGAGTTGCTATCATATAGGCGGAGAGCCTGGAGTTGGGAAATCCACTCTTCTTCTTGAAATTTCTTCAGCTTTAGCTGCTAAAGAAAAAACTCTCTATGTTAGCGCGGAGGAATCTCCCGCTCAAGTCGGTTTGCGGGCAAACAGGCTGAGCGCTCAAAACAGTAATCTTTATATTTTGGGCGAAGACAATCTTGAAACTGTTTTTGACTATATAAAAGAGCACGGTTTTAAATTTATAGTTATAGATTCCATACAAGTTGTTTGGAGCTCGCGCTCGGAAGGGCCAAAGGGAAGCGTTTCCCAAATTAAAGGCTCGGCTGATTACCTTACACAAATTGCGAAATCTTTGAATGTAGTTATTTTTGTCGTTGGACACGTTACCAAAGAAGGAGTGATTGCCGGGCCGAAACTGCTTGAACATATTGTTGATTGCGTTCTTTATTTTGAAGGCGAAATTCTTTCCAACTACAGGATTTTACGTGCGGTTAAAAACAGATTCGGCCCAACAGGCGACCTCGCAGTATTTGAGATGTTATCCAGCGGCCTTAAAGAAGTAACTAAAACCGCAGACCTTTTTCTTCCCCATAAGGATGAGGCTATTTCAGGCAGTTCCGTAGTTTGCGTTATAGAGGGGTTGCGCCCTTTGCTTATCGAATTGCAATCTTTGGTAAGTAAAGCAAGCTTTGGGGTAGTAAGGAGAAGAAGCTTGGGGTTCGATTTTAACAGGTTTTCTTTGCTTATTGCCATAATTGAAAAAAGGCTTAAAATGTCTCTTTCAAGCGAAGACGTATTTTTAAACGTTGCAGGCGGCATTAAAATAAATGACCCCGCTGCGGATTTGGGAGCGGTAATTGCGATAATTTCAAGCTACAAAGAAAAAGAGCCGCCCGTAAGCAGCGCTTTTATAGCAGAGGTAGGTTTGGCCGGAGAACTTAGGCGGGTAGCCAATATAAATTTAAGGCTTAAAGAGATAGAAAGAGCGGGGTTTCCCAGGTGTTTTATTCCCGAAAGTAATTTGAAAGAAGTGGACGGTAAATTTAAATTCAAAATAGAAGGGTTTTCTTCTTTAAAAGAAGTTATAGATAAAATCTGGAGGTAGTCATGAAAGGTTTATTTATTGTCAGGGCTTTTTTTGTTTTTATATGCACGGCAGCTGCTTTTAGGCTTTTTGAGTTTAGCCCGCTGCTATCAACCGGTATAGGTTTGGCAGTTGGATTAATTGTCGTATTTTTTGAAGTTTTTGCAAGGAAGGTTTCTCTTAAGGGCCTTTCTTCGGTGGTTTTCGGGATATTTCTGGGTATGCTTGTTGCTTGGATTTTCAACAAGACCCTTGAATTGTTCCTTTTACCCAAGGAAATTACATACAATGCAAAAGTGTTCGTCACTTTCATATTCATTTATCTTGGAGTAACTCTTGGGCTTAAAGGAAGAGGGGAATTCAATCTTATTATTCCTTACGTAAGATTCCAGCGCAAGGAGCTCAGGGAAGAAGCTATTGTTATAGATACAAGCATAATAATCGATGCAAGGATTCTCGATATAGTTAAAACCGGGTTTTTGGAGGCGCGGTTCATTGTCCCACGTTTTGTTTTAAACGAACTTCAGGCGCTGGCCGATTCAACCGACCATATGAAGCGACAGAAGGGAAAGCGCGGGATTGAAGTATTGCATTCACTTAAAAAGGAAACCAACATAGAAGTCGATATTTATAATGAAGACATAGAAAATGTTAAAAGTGTTGATGAAAAAGTAGTTGTGCTTGCGCAGACTCTTGATGCGAAAATCCTGACCACTGACTATAATCTAAACCGCATAGCTCAGCTGCAGGGCATAAAGGTTTTAAATATCAACGACCTTGCTAACGCGCTTAAGCCAACCTTTGTAGCAGGAGAAAGGTTTTCCATAAAACTTATAAAAGAAGGAAAAGAGCATAATCAGGCAGTCGGATATCTGGAAGATGGAACCATGGTGGTTGTAGAAAATGCAAAATGGCTTATCGGTAAAAACGTAGACATAGAAGTAACATCGGTTTTACAAAGCCCAAGCGGCAGAATAGTTTTTACGAGGCTCGCAAACCAATAATACGTTTAACTTTAAGCGTTGAACTTTAATTTACTTAAATGGCTTTTAACGTCGGGGTTGTAATAGTTTGTGCGGGCAAGGGTAAACGTATTGGCGTTGATAAGGCTGCGATTAGGCTAAAGAATAAGCCTCTTTTTTATCATACCTATAAGCTTTTTAAGGATATAAAGGAAATTGCGCAAATTGTTATTGTTTTACGAAAAAACAATTTCGGCCTTGCCCGTAAACTTATTAAAGATAAAAGAGTCAATCTGGTTGAAGGAGGCAGCCGTAGGCAGGATTCAGTTTTTGCTGGGCTGTCCCGGCTGGATAAAAATATAAGTTATGTGCTTGTTCATGACGGAGCGCGGCCCTTTACGCCAAGAGCGGTAATACTTGAAATTATAAAAAATGTTAAAAAATACCCCGCTGTTATTTGTGCGGTCAAATCGCGCGATACGCTAAAAAGCGTTCGCGAAAGCTTTGTGAAAAATACTCTTGATAGAAATGGTGTAGTAATGGTTCAAACTCCGCAGGCTTTTAAAAAGGACCTGATTTTAAAAGCTTATAAAGAATTTAACCACAAGAATACTTTTGACGACGCTCAGCTTTTTGAATTTATGAAAAAGAAAGTAAAAGTGGTGGATGGCAGTTACCTTAATATTAAAATTACCTACCCTCACGATATGATTTTTGCCGATGCTATCCTTAGGCAAAGAAGCGTGAAATTATGAAAGATTATAGAGTAGGACTCGGTTTTGATGTCCACCGTTTTTCTAAAAGCAAAAAGCCGCTTATTTTGGGCGGTGTGAATATTCCTTGTAATTTTTCTCTTAAGGCTGTGTCTGACGGAGATGTCCTGCTTCATGCGATAGCTGATGCTATTTGCGGGGCCTGCCAGCTTGGCGATATTGGAGATTATTTTCCGCCCCAAGCAGCCCGCTCAAAAGGGCTGGATAGCAGAAAAATTGTGCAGTTTATACTGGGAAAAATAAGAAATAAATTTAGTATTGTTAATATTGATGCAACAATAATTACCGAAAAGCCAAGATTATCAGCACATAAAAGAAAAATTCTAAAATCATTACGTGAAATTTTTCATGTAAAAACAATAAATGTAAAAATAAAATCCAAGGAAGGCCTAGATATTTTAGGCTCAAGAAAAGCTATTTCCTGTTTGAGCTTGGCAGTAGTTATCCCCCTTGCCAGAGCCCCACGGGCACGCTAGAAACATGCCCGTGGACGGATAGTTGATGGGGGCGTCGCCCACAAGAGTTCAGAAAATGTTAAAAATAAATAACACTTTAAGCAGAAAAAAAGAAGATTTTATCCCGCAAAACCCGCCAGTTATTACAATGTATACCTGCGGAGTAACGGTCTATGATGATTGCCATATAGGCCATGCACGAAGCCTTTATATTTTTGATGTAATGCGCAGATATCTAAAATACAAAGGATATAATGTAAAGTTTGTCCGTAATATCACCGATATAGATGACAAAATCATAAATCGTGCTAACGAATTAAAAATAAATTGGCAGGAGTTGGTTAAAAAATATATCGACAGGTATTATGAAGATTTAAATTCGCTTGGTATTGAAAAGGCTGATTTTGAACCCCGCGCCACGGAAAATATCCCGGACATGATTAAGTATATACAGGCGCTCATTGAAAAAGATTTTGCTTATGTTGCAGCAGGAGATGTATATTTTAATGTCAGGAAATTCAGCGAATACGGAAAGCTTTCTGGACAGAAAATTGAGGAAATGGAGGCAGGGGTTAGGATAGCTCCTACTGAGCGAAAGCGAGACCACTTGGATTTTGCGCTTTGGAAGGCTTCTAAGGAAGGCGAGCCTTTCTGGCAAAGCCCCTGGGGTAATGGCAGGCCAGGCTGGCACATAGAGTGTTCTGTGATGAGCCAGAAGTTTTTAAAAACAGACACGCTTGATATACACGCAGGCGGCCGCGACCTTGTTTTCCCGCACCATGAAAACGAACTTGCTCAGGCTGAGGCATGCACGGGAAAGGCTTTTGCAAAATACTGGATACACCACGGGCTTTTAACTATAAACGGGCAGAAGATGGCTAAGTCATTGGGTAATTTCATAACTATAAAAAATTTTATTGATAAATATCAAGATGCAGATTTATTAAAATTATTCTTTTTGTCAGCACACTATTCACACCCAATTGATTATACTGTAGAAAAAATAGAGGAAAGTGGAAAACAAAAAGCAGCCTTTAATGTTTTTTTAAATAACGAGATAAGTCTTCCGCCGCTAACGCCTTCAGCGAAAAAAGTTTTATTTTCGGATATAGAAAAAGAAAAAATAGACAAAATTTGTCTTAAATTTGACGAAGCGATGGATGATGATTTCAACACGCCTATGGCTTTAGCAAGTTTGTTTATGCTGATAGATATGGGTTCAAAGTTGTTATCTTTGGACAATGAGGAGGCTTTTAAATATATTCAGAAAAAGGTAGAAATCTATTTTGATATTTTAGGACTCAAGGTGCCGCCGAAGCGGAAATTATCCAAAGAAGAATTAGACCTTATGCGCGAAAGACAAATCAAAAAGAAGGAAAAGGATTTTAAGCGTGCAGATGAAATACGGGAATTGTTAAAACAAAAGCACGACAGAATTATTTTCGATACTATTAGTTCAGCAACAGGTAGCACTATTTCTGTAAAACCTTTAAAAGCGAAGGGGAAAAATGAAAAGAAGAGCTAAATTCATAACCATCGAAGGCTTGGAAGGCAGCGGGAAAAGCAGTGTTATTAATTTTTTGGAAAAGCTTATAAAAGCAAAGGGTTTTTCTGTAATTGTGTTTCGCGAGCCAGGCTCAACTGATGTGGGTGAGAAAATACGGCAAATTCTTCTGGATAAAGAAAATAAACGCCTGAGCCGCCACACAGAATTGCTTTTATATCTGGCTGCCAGAACGCAGTTGATTGAAGAAAAACTTAAGCATGCTTTTAAAAAATATGATTTTATAATCTGCGACCGTTTTTTTGATTCAACTCTTGTTTACCAGGGTTATGCGTTAGGCTTGGGCGCTATAGTTGAAAAATCCGTTAAAATGTTTTCTCTCGGCATTACGCCTGATTTAACTATTGTATTGGATGTTTCTGCCCGTTCCGGCTTAAAAAGAATAAAAAACAAAGACCGTATAGAATCGCGCCCAATCGATTTTCATAATAAATTAAAAAAAGGTTATCTCGCACTTTCCAAAAGATATCCTAGCAGGATAAAAGTCATTGACGCCGAGACTAATCTTACAGAAATATACAAAAGAACAGAAAAGGTTCTCAGGAATAAATTCAAAAAGATAAATGCAAATTCAAAATAAAATACTCAATTATTTCTCTCTGCTTAAAAAAAGAGGGCTCGTTGGAAAATCTTATCTTTTTATCGGAGAAGATTTCTCTTGCGTGAAGGATATTGCAAAGCTTATAAATTGCAAAGAAGACAGCGATTATTTCTGCAGCAGCTGCTGGGATTGCAGTAATGCAGAAAATTTAACTCATCCTGATGTGTTTTTGCTTAAATCAGAGACCCTCACGATTACTATTGAAAATATTAAAGAAGCCCAGCAATTCCTGCGGCTTAAAAGTTTTCGTGCGCAAAAAAAGGTCCTGATTTTCCAGGACGCACAGAATATGGGCGAAGCTTCGGCAAACGCCTTTTTGAAAACGTTGGAGGAGCCGCCGAAGAATTCTTTTATCGCAATTTGTGCCTCGCGGATAGACAGTCTTATACC
>JAQVOZ010000099.1 GCA_028702365.1 Candidatus Omnitrophota bacterium
GCCTGGGTTTATTGCTGGATTGCTGTAACGGGCTTTCAGCTATTTCTGCTTTTTATCGCGCCGGTTGTTATCATGCCTCTTTTTAATAAATATACGCCGCTGGAAAATGGGGAGCTAAAAAGTGCAATTGAAAATTACGCAAAGGAACAGAAATTCGCATTAGCCGGTGTGTTTAAGATGGATGCATCGCGGCGTTCGACAAAATCAAACGCATTTTTTACCGGTTTCGGCAAGTTTAGAAGAATTGCTCTTTTTGATACTCTTATCCAGAAGCACACGGTGGATGAGCTCGTGTCTGTTTTAGCGCACGAGATAGGCCACTACAAAAAGAAACATTTCGTAAAAGGAATTATCCTGTCAGTTATTACTACAGGCATTATGTTTTTTATTCTTTCATTTTTTATAAACAATCAGGGGTTGTTCGGCGCATTTAAAATGCAGAGCCTTTCCATATACGCAAGCCTTATTTTCTTCGGTTTTCTTTACAGCCCGATAAATTTGTTCATTTCAATATTCTCTAACATAATTTCAAGAAAACACGAATACGAGGCAGATGCCTTTGCGATTACAACTTATAAAAAGCCGGAAAGTTTTATAATCGCCCTAAAAAAACTTACGGTTGATAATCTTTCTAACCTTACTCCGCACCCATTAAAGGTTTTTCTTGATTACAGTCATCCGCCTGTTTTAAAAAGGATAGAGGCGATCAGAAAGATAGCGGTTTAGCTCATAAGCTCTTGAGTCTGTAAGTAAAATACTTAAAAAAATACAAAGAATATTTTCTCAATTTCTGCCTTGCAAAACCTTAATTCAGCGATAAAATTAAGACAAATTTAAGAGTCACATTAAGATAATTATTATTTCTATCAAATAATTAAGGACAATTTCAGGAATATGTTTGGGTTTATTGCTAAACAACTTTATATAAGAGGATTTAAAAAGGGCGTTAGAGAGGGATACAAAAGAGGTAAAATATTTGGTTCTGAAAAATTTGTTAAATCTAACTCTAAACTTCTTGGCAAGTATTTAGATTTTTATAACAAAGTTTTTAACTTTACTATTAAAACTAATAAAGCATCTTTTGAAAAATATAATCCCCCAAGTCATTTAGCCAATAATAGCATTTTATCGAGAGGATGCCTTTACGTTATAGGGGAAAGGGCTGTAATTTTGCATAGAAGCGTTTTTTCTCTATGTGAAGACGGTTGGGTTTCTGTTACCCCAGTAATACTTCGAAGTCTTCTTGAGTGTTTTACGAATTCAGTCGCAATTGTAAATAAAGATAGCGAATATATGGCATTTAAATATTATGCGCACGATTTTTTAAATAGCCTTCTTGACCAAGATTTCGATAATTATACAAAAGAATTTAATACGAAACAAATTGATTTCCAATTACAAAGATTAAATCAGCAAGACCGAGATCGAGCAGAAAAATATAAATCCGAATTTATGAAAAACGGTAAGCCCAGAAATTACTGGTATAAACCAGAGTATGAAAGCGTAGGGGATATTTTTAAGGTTTGCAATGATAAAGATTCGGAATGGTATAAAGTTTATAAAAATTTATCCATGTCAATACATTCAAGTTTTATAGGCTCAAATATATTTAAGGATCAACCAGATAAAAAAGATATAAATCCAAGAGAGGATTTAGAAAGTACAATGCTTGCTTTAGTTTCTTCTTCGAGATCGCTTCTTGAAATTACAAACGTTAGACAACAATTCGAAAAGCTAAATCTTGATTCAGAAGTTAACCAATTAATAGCAGAGCTTTTAACGCTAAACGAATCTAATAAAATAATAACTCCGAATCTTTAGTCCCCAGATAAAAAATAGGGAGTTTATAGAAGAATAAAAGGTCAGATTATTAACCGTCAGACAACTAACCGTTTTCCACCCCGGAGGTGGAATGAGGCTACCTGTAATACTCGCCTGTTTTAAAAAGAATCGAAGCGATAAGAAAAACCTCCAAGTTTAGCCCGGAAGGGTAATCCTTTCTTTTCAAGAAATCATTATAAATTTGAATTTTTGAAAAATAAAAGTATAATGTTTTTAATGCTTGTCAAATGTTCTTATTTTTTCTTCTTTAGTATTTTTTTTCTGCTATTTATTTTCTTTGCGCCATTTACCACGTTGGCCCAAACCAGCCCTAATTATGACGAGGCTAAGGCGCTGGCTGCACAAATCGGCCTTAGCCCTTCCGGATGGATTCCGCCTGATAGCGACGATACAATTATCAGAATCCCCGGGGATGGGAGTACCGATGACCAATACGGCCTCAGGTACGATGGCGTAGGCGCCGGAAAAAAACTTATTACCAGGTCGGCAGCGTATCAATCCCGCTGGATTAATACCAGTTCCAGTAAAAAATTCGCGGGGCAAACCTATACAATTTATGGAGATGCCGACAAGAGGGCGGATTGGGTTACTACCGGCAATGATATGACCACCTTTGTTACCGATCACAAAGGGTCTCTAACCGGTGTGGATGTTATTAAGCTTATTGAGCGCGGCTTGGGTATGAATAATACCGGGACACATGATGTGGTAATAGAATACGGGGTATCGCCCGACGATGATGGAAAATACGGTAATAATTTGTTGCGCCCTACGCGTAATCCCGACATAGAAACGTATTCGCATGACGCAAGCAAATATGGTACTAATGCTTCTTTTTCGGCACAGCCTGCAGCAATGACTGACGCTACTTGGGAAAACTATATAGGCGATGGCACTGCCGCTAAACCCGGATATTATGCAACTTGGTTCAAGGAGGCTATTACCAATAACACTTTCCCTTGGACGCAAACCGGTTATACCTTTTTTTGGGGTAACGGCAGTAGTGATTACACAAAAATAAAAGGAATGAGCGAGTTTATTGTTTTGGGCGGGACAAGTGTTACTATCGAGGGTATTTATCCGACCCAGTCCTATATTTTTACCAGAAATGACGGCACTAACCTTAGTGCTGCCGCAGGCTCAGAATACGGAAATGGTTTTGCCAGTTTTCAGGTTGACGGCCCCTGCGATAGCATTTGGGCCGGCCACCGTTTTCAGAGCAAAGTAAAAACAGATTTAACGAATAACAACGATATCATCATTGACGGTACCGGAAAAATTTCCGGCGGCCAGGGAATTTTAGTCTGGTCATTAAACTATGACATAGCTAACAGCGGCGAAATTAGCGGTTCAACTACTGATAAATGGGGCATTACTAACACCTCTAACATCGCTATTCTTTTTAAAGGTATTACTGACGCGGAAACCGGAAGCAGCGTTCCGGTACCCGCAACCGGGAACAATACGGTTACTAATACCGGAACTATCTCAAGTCCCGGTGTTGCTATTGAAGCTGAAAAAGGAAAGACTAATATTACTAACGATGTAGGAGGAACAATTTCCGGCGATAATTACGCAATTTTAACTTCAACAGTAGCTTCCAGCGACGACACGGTTACCTTAAAAGGCGGGACAATAACCGGCAGTATAGATTTAGGCGAAGGCAATGATTATTTTAATTTAACCGGAGAAAACGGCCCGGTTACGCTTAATTTTTACCTTGATAGAGATACGGCCACTTCTGCTCAAATAGTCCACGCCGAAACTGTTAATATCAATGACGGTAAAGCTATTTTAGGCGTAACCCTTTTACCGGGAGTGAAAAACGTCCGTGACCAGGAAAGCTTTCTTATCGTAGAGAGTACAATTCTTTCTGCTACCGCTTCGGAGATTACCGTTAGGGAAAACACCCCGCTTCCAATGGTAACTTTCGTGCCTCAAAAAGAAGGAACCGATATTTATCTTATTGCATCCCGCGACAATTCTTATTATGCGCAAAATTGCGGAAATTATTCTTTGGGTAATACTCTTGATGGCTTGGCAAATTCAGCTAACGGCGATATGTCCGCAATAATCGGTGCGCTTGATTCATCAGGCAGTGCATCTAACGCTATTCAGCTGGAGCCCGGCATAAACAATTCAGTCAACGAGGTCGGCTACGCAACTCTGGGGCAATTTATAAACACAGTAGTAAACCGTATCGGAAATTTTTTGACTGCATCGGCGAATAATGGAACTACCGGCGTTTCTACCGGAGATGAGCCGCAAGCATCAGGCGTGTGGGCAGAAGCTTTTGACACTTATTTGCATCAAGACCCCCGTGGGACAAGCAACGGCTACAATGCTAACGTGTGGGGCACTTCCTTAGGCTACGATAGAGCCGTTCTTAACGATTTCATTATTGGTTTGAATGCCGGCTATGCCCAGGACAGCATAAGAAGCAAAGATAACTCTACGCGCACCGATGTAGACAGCTATCAGGTTGGAATGTATGGAAATTACGCCAAAGGCCCGCTTTATCTGGATAGTATTTTCTCTTTTGCTTATAATCAGTACGATTCAACCCGGCGCATAATGTTTAATTCAATTGACCGCACGCCAAAAAGCGATTACGGCGGCCAGCAGTATTCAACTTATTATGAGGGTGGATATACTTTTAAAAACAAAGGTTTTGAAATTACGCCGCTTACATCTTTACAATATATGCACCTGCACATAAACGGCTATACGGAAAAAGATGCTGATGATGCAAACCTTACTGTAAATGCCCAGGACTACGATTTATTACAATCAGGGCTTGGTGCAAAATTAGCTTATCCGCTTGCAGTTAATAACTTTATTTTTATTCCTGAATTTCATGCAAAATGGCTTTATGAATTTTTAGGCGAAGCCCAGCAGGCAACCTCAACTTTTACCGGCGGCGGAGCGTCTTTCGGTACAAGCGGATTTAGCCCGGCCCAAAGCAGTTACAACCTCGGTTTAAAATTTACTTTGCTTGCCGGACAAAATATCAGCTTTTCACTAGGCTACGATTTTGAAGGAAAATCAGACTTCTACAGCCATTCCGGAAGAGTTAACGTCAGATATGATTTTTAATGATACTGCATTTTTTCAGACTTCCTGCCTGAAGGAATGTTTAGTCGAATTACCCCAAAGCGAAGCGAATGGGGTAATAGATAGGCATTTTGTTTTATAATGTTAAGGCAGATTAAACCCCAAATATACTTTTTCATTTTATTATTCCTGCCATTATTATCCGGCTGTATTGCAGTTGCAACATTGCTTGATAACGAATCAAACTATCAAAAAATCTCCGAATCAGCTAAATTTGAAAAAGCATACCTAAAAACAAAATATTTCACCTTAACAACCTTTTACCGCTTTACAAAGCCCGGCGAGCCGATAAGTATTTATATTGAAGGAGATGGCAATGCCTGGATTACGCGTAATTGCCTGTCGAATGACCCTACGCCAAAGATTCCATTGGTTTTAGAACTCGCAAGTATTGACGAAAGCGCGAATGTTGCTTATCTTGCGCGTCCCGGACAATATACTGAAAAACCATTAAGGGTAGACCCTTGCTATTGGTCGGACAAACGTTTTTCCGAGGAAGTAATAACATCTATGAATGAAGCAATAAGCGAGCTCGCACGACTGGCTCAAGCGGATAAGATTAATTTAATCGGTTATTCGGGAGGGGGAGCCGTTGCTGTTTTGGTTGCAGCGCGAAGAGCCGATGTTGCGTCTTTACGTACTATAGCGGGTAATCTTGATATTGAGGCAGTAAATAAATACCATAACGTAAGCCAGTTTTCGTATTCTATTAACCCGATTGACTTTGCCAAAAAAATAAAAAATCTTCCCCAGCGCCACTTTATAGGTTCAAAAGATACGATTGTGCCCTCTTTTATTGCTGAATCTTTTGTCAAACATGCAGGCGATAAAGATTTTTCCCGTATAACAGTAGTAGAAGGCGCCACTCACTCAAAGGGCTGGATAGCTTGCTGGAAAGAATTGTTGGCCTATCCGCTAAGCCAATCAAATTAAATAAGCCTTAAATTTTATCAGTCCGGTGAT
>JAQVOZ010000100.1 GCA_028702365.1 Candidatus Omnitrophota bacterium
ATGTTGTCTGATAAATCGGAACCGCTCGGGAACCGGTTGCAGGGTCCGGCTCCTGCCCTCCATGCAAGGCTAATGTTTCAATTTTTAATTTGTTATCAATTTTACTCATCTAACCTCCTCTCTTGGATTATTATGGGCAAGCACCGCTTACCCATAATAATTATTACTAAAATGCATACTGAGCGCTTATCACAAATCCTCCTCCCAGGCCAGTTCTAGTTGTTTCAGCTTTAACATTGCCTGTATAGGTATAGGCTGCAATAATAGCAAGATTTTTGTTTGCAAGCCAGGCCAGATGCGCATCCCAATAGTTAGCGTTTTTATATCCATCATCAAATTGCTCTCCCTGCTTAAACTCATAACCAACCACAAAACCATGCGGCAAAACTATATCAATGTTACCGAAACCGGTTAATTCTCTGTCGTTGTGAAAACCAAGTACGCCTGTAACATATTCCTGAGAAGAAAGTAATCCTCCCGAAATAATCACCGGCACCGGAGTTTGAGTGATAGTCTTTGTTGCTACAGCATACCAGTCAACACCGGTTGTGCGTAAAGGAAGTCCTAGCTGATGCAAACTGTTGGCGCTGGTTGTCTTATACACAGTGCCGATTGAAAATGCCGGAACAAACTGCGTACCAAAAGAATTTTCATCTAAAAGCAGCACTTTTGCGCCGATATTATTCTTGTGAAACGTCGGGTGATCCTCCCAATTAATTGTTTCATAACCATAGGAAAGCTCAACCCTCTTAAATAAAGTATCGGCAACGCCAAAAGCAGTCCAGTCGATTTTTGAATCAGGAAGATTCACATACCATGCACCAAACCGAGGTTTGCCTATAATATCCTCGCCCTTGACTGTTAAATGACTGCCTTCTTCTGTGGAATCAGCAACGTAAGCCAGCGGGTTAAATGCCACGCCACCCTTACCCTCTAAGTCGTTGAACGGGGGACCTGCATGAGAAAGAACTGGTATATTTACTATCGTGCCTGCCGTAAGTAGTACTATTAAAAGTTTTTTCATTGGATAACCTCCTAAATCTTTCTTGAGCAAGGTTATCCAGTTATCTGGTGATGCCTGCTATATATATTTATTATAAAAACTGTCCGGAATGTCCGGTTAAAAAAATTTCTTTCTCTTTATATCCCACCTCCTTCGACTAACCACACATCATCAAAACGGTTTTTTTGCGCAACTTCTACCTGGACTATCTTCGAATTATGAATAGTTATAGTAACAGTTCCGTATCTTAAATTATGAACCGAGTCGCTTATATCTTTTATGATTGCATCATTAACAATATTTTTATCTGTTTTACCCTTATTCATCTTTTGCTCCAATTGATCAATTACGATTTTATTTTATATTGAATATGAACACACTTCTTGCCGGCTTTTTGTCTGACTAGCTAAATCCTCAAATGTAATATTATCAATTATCCCGCTGATTGCGCGCGTAACATCCTGCCATATACCGCGGAATGCGCACCTATAGACGTCCCGACAACCGGAATAATCCTTCTCCACGCAGGTTATCGGCTCAATCGGCCCGTCAACAAACCTGACTACATCGCCTATTTTTATCTGCGATGGTTTTTTCGCCAAGAAATACCCTCCAACTTTGCCGCGCCTGCTTTCGACAAACCCACCTCTTTTAAGCTCAAGCAACACCTGTTCAAGAAATTTTATCGGTATATCTGCCTCTTTTGCTAATTCATGTATAGTCACAACCCCGCTACCGTATTTTATAGACAAAACTAAAACGGCTTTTAATGCGTAATCTCCCTTGTAGGTTATTTTCATGTTTTCTCCTTATGTTTCTGCTATATTTATACTATCTCTATAAACTTAGTAGAGTATACAATATAATTAAGTAGATGTCAAGGTTATTTCAGAAAATTTTTAACTAGGCTGATATTAACCTAAAAACTTAATGCTGGTATGATTTTTATTTACTGTAAGGAGAAATTGAGCGCAGAAGTTTTATAATTGCAGGTAAATGTTCAAGGGTATAGTCAATGTCCTCTTCTCTATTGTAGCGGCTTAGGCTGAATCTTATAGAACCCTGTATAAAGGTAAAAGGTATACCCATAGCCCGCAGAACATGAGATGGCATAAGCGAGCCTGAGGTGCAGGCTGAGCCGGAAGACGCGGCTATGCCTTTTTCATCAAGTTTAAGCAGGATAGATTCGCCTTCTATAAATTCAAAGCCAATATTCGTTGTGTTTGGCAGGCGTTTTTCTTTGTGCCCGTTTACGCGCACATTGGAAATTTTTTCTACAATTCCGCCCTCCAATTTATCCCTTAAGTTTTTAACGCGCATAATTTCTTCATTCATATTTTTCTTTGCCAGCTCACAGGCAACACCGAGGCCAACTATTGAAGCAACATTTTCAGTGCCACCCCGCCTGCCCTGTTCCTGGTGTCCGCCGATTAAAAATGGAGAAAATCTTGTCCCCTTTCGCACATATAAAGCAGCTACACCCTTTGAGGCGTGAAGCTTATGCCCCGATAAAGACAAAAGGTCTACCGGAATTTTTTTCATATCCAAATTTATCTTTCCGGTAGATTGCACGGCATCCGTATGAAAAACTACGCCTCTTAATCTTGCAATCTCAGCAATCTCGTCTATCGGAAAAAGTACGCCCGTCTCATTGTTTGCATGCATTATAGAAATTATCGCAGTATCGTAGCCAATTGCGCTTTTAAGTTCATTTAAATCAAGCAACCCATCGGTATTTACATCAAGGTAAGTAAGCCTATACCCTTGCGTTTCCAGGTATTTACAAAGGCTAAGCACAGCCGGGTGCTCAACTTTTGTAGTTATAATATGTTTTTTATCGGGGTACGAACGTAAAGTTCCAATTATTGCCGTATTATCGCTTTCTGTGCCGCAACTTGTAAAGATTATTTCGTTTACATCATTTGCGCCTATTAAATTGGCGACAGAAGCCCGCGCACTATCAATATTTTTCTTTATTTTACCGCCGAAAGTATGCATGCTGGAAGGATTGCCATATTCCTCAGTCAGGAAAGGCTTCATTGCCTCATAAACCTGCGGCGCAACAGAAGTTGTTGCGTTATTATCTAAATAAATTGCCCTCATTCCTTAACCTCTTCTACCATTATGTCGCTATCGATAAATTCACGAAGTTTCGCCTCAACCAGCTCTTTCAGCGTAACTCCTGCCGAGGGACACCCCAAACATACACCCAAAAATTTTACATAGACCTTGTTCCTGTCCACATCGATAAGTTCAACATCGCCGCCATCAGCTTTAAGCTGTGGCCTGATTTCCCGTTCCATTGTTTCTTTAATAAGAGAAATTCTCTCAAGATTGGTAAGCTTCTTCTTCCTGGGTACTTCTTTATGCTGGATAATCTTGGTTTCTTCCTTCTCCCAGAATTCATTAAGAAGTTTTTCTATCTCCGGTTTACATTTCCCGCAGCCGCCGCCGGCTTTTGTATAATGGGTAACCTCGTCAACTGTTTTTAAATTATTCTCTTTTATGGCGCGGATTATCTTCTGGTCTGTTACGCTAAAACATTTGCATATAATCTTCTCTTGTCCAATCATTTCTTTTTTGGCTGGCGCGCCCCTGTAATTTGCAATTGCCGCTTCCAACGCCTCCATGCCCATAACCGAGCAATGCATTTTTTCTTCAGGAAGTCCGCCAAGATAATCTGCGATATCCTGATTAGTAACTTTAGAAGCCGCTTCAATGGTCATGCCTTTAATAATCTCCGTCAACGCTGAAGACGAAGCAATTGCGCTTGCGCAGCCGAAAGTTTTAAATTTTGCATCAATTATCTTTTCTGTTTTTTTGTCTATACGCAAAGTGAGCCTAAGGGCATCTCCGCAAATAATGCTGCCCACTTCGCCTACCGCATCAGGATTTTCTATTTCTCCGACATTGCGAGGATTCTTGAAGAATTCTTTTACTTTTTCTGAATAATCCCACATTATTAACTCCTTAATTTCTTCGCCGTAGGCGAAGAAATTAACTTCCGAGGCGCTCTGGGAAAATTTCCTGTCCCAAAAACAGGAAATTTTCCCAGTATACAGGCGCCCGGAAGCATATTTTACACAATTAGATTATCTCTGTTTTAGCCAAACTAATCAAGCTCAATAGTTGTATGCTCTATATCGAATTTTTCATTAACAATTTGCTTTATGCGGGAAAGTATTCTTTTAACATCCACGCATCTTTCATCGCTTTTTATCTTAACGTGGGCAGTCATAGAATACATCTTTGAAGTTATTTCCCAAATATGCATATCGTTTATTTCCTCAATCTCAGTTACAGAATCCATCAGTACTTTTGTTATCTGATCGCTATCTATTCCTTTGGGCGCAGCTTCAAGCAATATATTTGCGGAATCCTTAAATAACCCCCAACCCCAGATTAAAATAATAAAAGCTATGCCTATACTTAAAATAGGGTCAATTATGTTCCATTTTGTAAAATAAATTATTATTGCGCCGATAACTAGTGCAACCGATGAAAAAGTGTCAGCAAGCATATGCAGGAATGCGCTTTTGATGTTCAAGCTTTCTTTGGTCGCTCCATGGAGAATCCATGCTGTTACAAGATTTACCACTAAGCCTATCATGGCAACGACAAACATCTCAACGCCTATTACTTCTCTGGGATGGATTATCCTTTGCACGCCTTCTATAAAAATCCAGATGGTAATTGCAAAGATAAATAAGCTGTTTAGGAAGGCTGCCAAAATTTCAATACGGTAAAAACCAAAAGTCCTGTGATGGCAAACCGGTCTGCCGGCACAAACAATTGCGGCAGTGCTTATGGCTAAAGCAAAAAGATGTGTAAACATATGGCCGGCATCGCTTATTAACGCCAAGCTGTTTGTAAGAATTCCCCCCACGATTTCAATAAGCATGGTTATGCCGGTTATGGCAATAGCAATCTTTAGCTTTTTCTTCTCTAAAGACTTATACTCAAAAAGCTCGTCAGCCAAGGATCCCGTCTGTTTTGGCCTATGAAAATGTTTCATTTTATTTATTTTTTATAGAAGCGGATTCCCGCTGATTTATACGCGGATATGTGCTTCTATCCTTTCCAATCAAAATATATCAATTCCTGCCCTCTCAAGCAGCTTTGCCAATTTGGCAAGCGGCAGACCTACTACATTATAAAAGCAACCCTCAATACGGTCAATAAATATGCCGCCTAACCCCTGGATATCAAACGAGCCTGCCTTATCCAAAGGAGAAACTTTTTTAAAATAATTTCTTATCTGCTTGTCATTTAAAGACAGCATATAAATTTTTGTTTTTTCATAGTCCGTAAATGTCTTGTTTCCATCTATGTCAATTACGGCTAAGCCTGTATAAACCCATTGCGGTTTTTTTGAAATAGTTTTAAGCGTTTTGAATGCTTCATTCAAAGTTTTTGGCTTACCTATTATTTTATCACCCGCAAGCACAACAGTATCTGCTGCGATAACTACGCCGGTATTGAATTTTTTTGCTGCATCTTTTGCTTTGATAAGTGCGTTTCTTACGACAAGCCGGCCGCAACCCGTATTTAAAGCGTGGCTTTCTTTGGCTTTTGAAACATATACGGAAAACTTAAGGCCTATCTGCTTAAGCAAATCTTTTCTTGCTTTTGACTTGGAAGCAAGTATTATTCTACGCGCTTGCTGCATATTTTGCACTTAAATAGCCTGAAGCCCAGGCAAAGGCTAAATTATACCCGCCGCGCCTGCCTGTTACATCTAAAATTTCACCTGCCGCATACATGCCTTTTACCAGTTTTGACTGAAGGGTCTTTTCATCTATTTCGCCGGTATCTATTCCGCCGGATGTAAATTCCGCCTCGTTCCAGCCGCGCGTAGCCAGCACATTAAAAACTTTACCCTTAAGCGTAGATGCTA
>JAQVOZ010000101.1 GCA_028702365.1 Candidatus Omnitrophota bacterium
CTCGCGCATGTCTTCATTCATTTCAAATTATTTTAATTTAGCGTTAAAAACTTCCTAGAAATTCTTCCTTTCCAAAAGTTTCAACCTATAAGTGAGATAAGTAAGCTGGCAGGAAAAATCTACGTCTTTGAGGATAACATCCTGGGGGAGGTCAAGTTTTATCGGGGCAAAATTAAGAATGGCGCGTATTCCGCATTTATATAAATTATCTGAAATTACTTTTGCATTTTCTTTGGGCACAGTTATTATCGCAATCCGGATATTTTCTTTTTTTATTATATTCTGAAGCTTCTCCAGCCCGTAAACTTTTATTCCATTATAACTTTTGTTTTGCTTGTTCTTATCAACATCAAAGGCAGCTTTTATACATATACCCTGGTCGCGAAAACCTTTATAAGAAGAAAGGGCTCTCCCCAGATTGCCGCTGCCTACAACGCAAACATTCCACTGCTGGTTTAAGCCGAGTATCTCCTTTATTCTGTCGATAAGCTCAGGACAGGAATAACCAACGCCTTTTTTGCCGAAATGCCCGAAATAAGAAAGATCTTTCCTTAATTGATGATGGCTTATTTTAAGAAAATCAGCAAGCTGCCGGCTTGATACTACTTTTTTGTTTTCTTCAATAAAATAAATAAGCGCACGCAGATAATAAGATAATCGTATGATAGTTTCTTCCGGTATTTTTTTATACATCAGCAAATTCTGGGTAAGTTAAATGAATGTGAAAAATCAAGAATCCTTTCTCCGCCGGAAACTGTTTCAAGTAAAACGCCTTTTAGGCTGCTATCAATCTCTCCTATTATCGCCGCTGATTTAGATGTTTTCTTTAAAAAATTTAAAACTTTATTTGAAATTGTATTCGGCACAATAAGGATGGCCCTTCCTTCACAGGCAAGATAATAAGGGTCAATGCCTAATATTTCGCAGGCAGCTTTAACATCGCGCCTTACGGGTATGGCCTCTTCAAAAACTCTTATCCCCTTTCTGCTTCCTAAAGATATCTCATTTAATACGCTGGCGATTCCCCCGCGGGTAGGATCGCGCATAAAATTAATTTGCGGAAATTTCATCCACAACGAAGTAACCAGTTTGTTTAAACTCTGACAATCGCTTTTTATATTAAATTCGAAAATCTTTTTACGGCTGAGCATTACGCTTATACCGTGCTCGCCGATTGAACCCGTGACTACTACTTTATCTTTATTTTTTATGTTTTTAAAAGAGGGGTTGGCTTGTGGTATTTTTTCTCCTATGCCTGATGTGCTTATAAAAATTTTGTCTGCTTTACCGCGCTCTACCACTTTAAAGTCCCCGCTTGCTATATCAATTTTTGATATACGAGCAGCTAATTTTATTGAATCTACTATTTTTATAAGGTCTGATTTTAAAAATCCTTCCTCGACGATTATGGCCAAGCTTAAGTACTTTGGAATACCGCCGCTGACGCAGATATCATTCACCGTACCGAAAACAGAAAGCTTTCCGATATCAGAGCCGGGGAAAAATATAGGGTCTACCGTAAAAGAATCACAGCTAAAAACAAGTTTTCCTATTGTTGCCGCGTCTGTTAATTTCTCGAGGGCCGGATTAGAAAGTTTTTTTAGAAAAACCTCTTTAATTAAGCTATAGCTTGCTTTTGTTCCTTCGCCGTGCTTTAAGGTTATTATTTCCTGCATATTTTTATTCAGGTTAAAAGTAAGATTGGTAATGTTTAGGCCTTAAATTTTTTTAGTATATCTTTTGATATCCCTATATCCGCAACATATATTTTACCACAAAGAGTTTTCCCGCAATTTTTGAAAAACCCGGGCTTGGGAGCAATAAAAGTAATTGTGTAATCCGCCCTTACTGCTTCCCCTAACTTATTTCCGCTATCCGCAGATAGCCCCGAAGGGACATCGCAGGAAACTATTTTTTTTGCGCTTTCATTTATGTCCCTGATTATTTTTTTAAGGAAATTAGAAAGCCCTCCGTGCGCGCCTATTCCCAATATACCATCCAGAATAAAATCCGAAGCTTTAATGAGTTTCTTAAATTCTTTTATGTTTTCTGGGCCAATTAGATATACCGGTATTTTTATCTTCTCCAAAATTTCTTTCTGAAACTTTACCTCCGCATTAAAATCTTTTTCGTTCAAAATTATAACATGAACTTTGTAATTTTTAGCGGAGAGCTTTCTTGCGCAGGCAAGCGCATCTGCGCCATTATTGCCCCAGCCGGAAACCACACATATTTTTTTACCAATGTTTAAACTATCTATTATAGCCGAAAGATTACTGGAAGCATTTTCGATAAGAATTCGCTCGCTAAGCCCGATTTTCTTGGCGGATTCTTCTAAATATCTTATTTTTTTTACGGGAAGCGCTTTAATCATTTTGGGCAGGAAAATATAATTTTGATTCGGAATTTTATTTAATGCGATTCTTCTTTCTTATTTTTCTTCTTGAAGAGGTCAAGGAATTTATCTTCGTATTCCTTGTAAACATTCCAGTGGTCAAGTTCTTCTTTAAGTTTTGTGGCTTTAGTAATATCTTTCTGCGCGTCTTTAAAAAGCGCCTCAATTCTTTCTCTGGCAGACTGCGGAAGTTTGCTATAGGCGGCTAGGTCTTTTTTGAGTTTTTCTATATCCTCTTCGCTTAAAGGAGTTGTGGTTGGCTCCGGAACTTCGCCCTTAAGATAACTTATCAATTTATCTATTTCTGTCTCAATAAATTTTGCCCTGTCTGTTAAGGGTGTGAGGTTTAAATTCAAGCCAAGATATTCGTTTATGATTTTTAAAATACTTGCGCTTGCCTTTGGATTTTCTATCTGCACCGTATAGAAAGGAATTTCTCCAAGCAGGCACGCGCCGGAAAGGTTACGGCTTTTTGCAACACCCAGTATAAGCCCGTTAAGCCCGCTGATTTGCCCTTCTTTTAAGGGCTTTACGCCCAATTTATCAAATTCTTTTAATGTCTCTTCTTCTGTTGCAACAATTCTTACGGTAGAACTTGCTTTGTGGTCTATAGCTTCCGGCTTCGCGGCAAAAGTAAGTATAAATTTAGTTTTATATTTTTTGACAAAATCAATTATTGCGGAAGATAACTCTTCTGCGTGTTCAAGCGGAGGCTGTACTTCTCCCATAAAAAGAATTATGTCAGGGAATTTTTTTCCTTTTACATAATAGAAAAATCCTGCGGGCATTGAAGGCAAATCCAGCAGCCCCTTCTCAACAACTATCGCTGCCGGCTTAAAAAATTCCCCGGCTTCAAGTTTAGCAAACATCTTAAAGCCCATTACTTCGCGAAGAAATAACACGCTTCTGTATGCCACTTCTCCCATTCCGGGCCAGGCAGCGATGAAAATCGGATTTTTTAATTTTGGGGTTGCAACTTCTTTAATCATTTTTTGAAAAACTTTCTGCTTTTAGGCGTCTCAACCAAGGGGTTGACCCGCCTAAATGTTTTTATAAGGTGGCGGAGCCTTCGGCTAATAGGCTATAATTTACCATAAGTTTACTAAAAAACAAGAATGATTTGTCTTAAACTGAAAGCTGATATCTGAAACCTGAGAGCTATCCTTTACGCAGATTTTCAAGGAATTCTTTTATCTTTTTTTCTTCGCCTGTATCTTTAGGAAAATAATATTTATTCCTTGTGCCATAATCCTGTTCGACGAAACCTCCGTATGAGTGAGGATATTTGTAATCCTTAGAATGCGTTTTTATGTGATTAGGCACTTCTTTTGTTTCCTCCTCTTCAATATATTTCTTGGCTTTATCTATGGCAAGATATGCTGAATTTGATTTTGGCGAAGCTGCCAGATAAATTGTTGCCTGAGCCAAGATTAAATCGGATTCGGGTTTGCCGATAAATTCAACAGCCTTAAAGGCGCTTGTAGTTAAAACCAGGCCAAAAGGGTTGGCATTGCCAATATCTTCACTGGCTAAAATCACAAGCCGCCTTGCTATAAAACGCGGGTCTTCTCCTGACTTAATCATTTTCGCAAGCCAATAAAGGGCGCTATCAACATCGCTTCCTCTTACTGATTTTATAAATGCGGAAATAGTGTCATAGTGGTAAGAATCTTTCTTATCGTAAAATATGTTTTTCTGGATACTCTCACGAGCTGCATTCAAGTCAAAATTTATTTTTCCTGACGAATCTTCCTTTGTGCTGAGTATCCCTATCTCTAAGGCGCCGAGCGCCTTTCGCGCATCACCCGCCGACAACAACGCTATATGAGCAAGAGCTTCTTCGCTGCAATTGATATTCATATCCCCCAAACCTTTTTCCTTGTCAGAGAGCGCACGGTTAAGGATCGTAATAATATCCTCTTTGGCGAGGGGCTTAAATTCGGCGATAATGGCCCGGGAAATAAGCGATGGTATAAGATAATAATACGGGTTATATATGGTTGCGCCTATAAGGTTAATATTTGCGCTTTCAGTGTCAGGCACAAGAGATTCCTGCTGAAGTTTATTAAACCGGTGGATTTCGTCGATAAATAAAATAGTTTTTCTGGCTTCTTTTTCCAGTTTTTTCTTCGCGGCCTGGATGATTTTTCTAACCTCGACTGAAGAAGTAAAAGAAGCATTCAGATAGATAAAATCAGCGTCTATGTTTTGAGCAACAATAAGGCCGAGGGTTGTTTTTCCGCATCCGGCAGGCCCATGAAAAATAAGCGAGGGAAGCCTTTTGGCGATAATTGCGCGTTTAAGGAGTTTACCTTCTCCTAAAATATGTTTTTGGCCGATAAATTCTTCGAGTGTTGTCGGCCGCAAGCGAAGGGCAAGCGGAGTGTCGTTTTTAGACATCTATTCTCCACGGATTAATTAGCTATTTTGATTTACGCTAGCCTATTCGAAAAATGCTGTGTCCATTGGAAATTTAGCCTTATATTGCGCGTTATACTTTATTTACCCTCTTGCGCCTATTAGCTTCGGGGTTAATTTATCCCGACACTGCGTCTGGACAAATTAAAAAACCCTGCCATCAGTCCGTCTCAGGCTTACTGCATACAGTCCGTTTCTCATACAAGTGGGTGCTTCATCCTAATCGCCTCAGCGAAAGGAAATTCAGCTCCCGTGTATTAGGTGTTGGCTGTAGCACTTTAACCTGTTGACGCAACAGGCAGGGTTAATTTCCTTTTCTTACATCTCATTATAACATTCGCTTAACCCTATTTCAAGGCAATCAGCCAATCTTTGTGAAAACGTTTACACAATTGTGAGCATTGCGCAATCAAAGAACTACCAAATTCCTTGCTCAACCATAAAGCAGGCGTTGGAAACAACCGAAATTCCGTATTTTTTGGCTTTTTCTATGGCTGAATCAGACTCTGAGCCTGGCTGCATCCAGATTTCCTTAATGCCCAGCTCCTTACACTCATCAACTACGCGCTCGGTAACAGAGGCTGGCACAACCGTAATTACCAAATCTATCGCCGTAGTAATTTCCTTCAAACTTCTGTAAATCTTACTTGCGGCAATTTCCCCGTCAGTCGGGTTTACGCCTAAAACATTAAAGCCGTTCTTTAAAAGGTCGTTGAATATTCTAAATCCGAACTTGTCTTCTTTGTGAGAAACTCCGACAACAACTATTGTTTTTTTCTTTATATCCTGCATTATTTTTCTGCCTTTTCAAGTGCAATTCTATCCAGTTTTTTAAAGTCAGCCCTTAGAAAATCAGGGTTATCAGAAAGTTTAAGGTAAAATTCGCTAGATTCATCTATCATGATATAACCTTTAACAAATACACAATTTAAAACATGCCCGCCAGATGCGCCGGAT
>JAQVOZ010000102.1 GCA_028702365.1 Candidatus Omnitrophota bacterium
CGAGATGCTCCTTGCTATCTCATCCTGCACATCAAGCACGTAATTCTGCAGGGCTTCGGGTATTATTCCAGCATATGCATTAAGGGTCTTTTTTTCTGATACTTCCTTTACCTCTGGAATCTCTTCTTTATCATTAGGCGTTATTACCCTGGGCGTTAAAGAGATTACCAGCTCTGTCTGCTCATTTTGAAATTCTTTCGACCTAAAGAGCGCGCCCAATACCGGCAAATTACCTAAACCAGGCAGCTTATCTATTCCTTCTGAATCTTTTTGTTTTATAAGCCCTGCTATAAATATAGTATCTCCCGATTTTAGGTTTAAAACAGTTTCTGCAATCCTTGTGGTAAATGCAGGCACCCGGGTACCGGAAACGGTTATTGAATTTACCAAATCAAGGGCGCTTACTTCTGCGCGCATACTTGCGTAAATCTTTTTATTGTCGCTTGAAACCATCGGCCTTATCTTTAAAATTACTCCATACTCTTTATAAGATACGGAAACTGTTGTGCCGGCAGCACCTGTGGTTGAACCGCTTAGATAAGGAACTTCGCCTCCGACAGAAAGCCTTGCTTCTTCGCCGCTTAAACAGAGAATTTTTGGCCGTGACAATTCTTTGCCTTTACCATCACGGACAAGCATATCAATTCTTGCAGTCAAAGCGTCTCTTGACCAGCTTCCCATACCCCAGGCAGCAGTCCATGGCTTCTGGATATCAAGCGTGGTCGACACTCCGGTAGCGCCTGAAGCAGGCGCTATATATGGCTCCTGGCGTATTTGCACATATTCCTGCCACTTTACGCCCAGCCTGTCCAAATCGCTTTTATTGAGCTCCAGGATACGGGCTTCTATTTCAACCATTTTAGTTTCTTTTTTAACGGTTAAAATATTGTCAACCCTGTCCTTGAAAGGCTCAATAACTTTATCTATTTGTTCTTTTTCAAGAGCCGTTACGTCGCCAGTCACCATTACTTTTCCGGTAGCTTCGTTTTTCTTTAAAACAACATTAGTTACCTTCAAGTCTTTTCTTATAAGTTTCTCCAGCCTCATCAACACGCGGTCTAAGTCTTGCGAATATACGGTTACATAATAAGTTTTTTCTCCGTCTTTATTCCAGATAGTCAGCGTTGTTTCACCTGGTTTTTTGGCAACAATTACTATTTCTTTATCTGATACTTTTGTTATGTCGGCAATTTCCGGATCGCGCATGGAAACTCTTTGAGGAAAAGAAACAGCTATCGACAAGGCTTCTCCGGAAACCAAGGTATATTCCTCTTCGGTAAGCGGCTCAAAAATATTTTGCGAAAAGGAGATAGAATTGGCCAGCAAGAAGACGATAAAACTTGCATACAAAATTATTTTTCTTGGCATTAATCGCCTCCCTTTATTTTTATCGCTCCACAGGAACTTCTTCCTGTTTAGACCCTTTATAAATCTCTATAGTAGGCAGCTTTTCCTGCGGAATGGTGCGCTGTATCAAGTTTAATTTATTTAAAAGCCCTTCCAAAGTAAGCGCTGAATATTCCGGCTCGCCTGCTTTATCCAGGGGCGTCCTTAAGACAAGGCGTATCTTGCCGAGCTCAAGCGCATAAGTAAGTAATTTTGTACCATCGGGGTCAAGCGCGAGGGTAATTGTATCGGCACGGCCTTCTGCGCGGTAAGGAGAAAGATTTTTGTTGGTAGCAAGGACCTTGACGTTTTGAAAAAGCGTAACTACTATCGGTGGGCTTGCGCCTTTATCGCTGGGAAAGCTAAATGTACCTATGATATCAACTATATCTCCCGGCTTAATCAACCCTTCTATGGCCGAAAGTTTGTCTACAGAAATAGTGATTGCGCGTTTGCCTTCGGGAACAGCATCAGAAAGATATTTGAAACCGATCAAAGGCTTAACTGATTCGCTGTTTAAATGCTGGTCCCTTAAAATATCTGTTATGGCAAACTTTCCTATAACTGAATCAACCGATGTTAAATCACCCGGCTGTAAAGTTTTTGCAGCAACCGTGGTAGTCTTTACCATATCCGAGGTAATTGTGCTTTCTCTTGCTATGTCATCCTTCGCGACCACAACCTCAACTAATTGCCCCTTTTTAATAAGCTCCTGGATAAGCCGCTCTCGTGACTGCATTTGGGCGTTTATAACGATGATAGCTATAACTGCTATACCTACACCGATTAATAAATTCACGATCCTCTTATCCATTTATTATGCTCCTTTTTTTATAGAAGCGGATTACCGCAGATATTTACGCGGATTTACGCACAATAACTCGTTGGCGTTTATCCGCGTTTTAATCCGCGGATATCCGCTTCTATTTTAATAAGTCTTCGGATTTTTCTACTCGCGCTTTTGTTTTAAAAGTTTCGATTAATTTATTGACTTCCTGTTCAACTTTATCCTGGCGTAATGCCTCTTCGAGTTTTTTTTCTACGTCAGAGAAAGAAACTTCTCCGCCGCCTTTGGCATCTTCAACTTTTATTATGTAATACTTGTTGTCGTCTGCCTTGAAATAATTCGAAACTCTTCCGGGCTCAACTGTAGCAATCGCTGCCCAGAATTTTGCGTTTTTTTGCATATCCTCAAGTGAAGGAGTTATCCAGCCGCGGTCTCCACCTTTGTCCCTGGAGGCAGCAACAGAATACTGCCGCGCTAATCTTTCAAAATCTTCGCCCGAAAGAAGTTTAATGCTAATATCTTTTGCCTCGGATTCGGAGTTTACGGCAATTTCTCTGATTTTTATTTGGCGCGGCTCTTTAAAAAATTCCTTGTTTTTATCGTAAAAAGCGCGCACTTCAGCATAAGAAACTGTTATGTTTTTCTCTATATCTTTTCTTATTTTTGCCGCAAGCAACGTATCGCGCGTATCCCGAAGAGCCCTTGCGATATCTTCGCTTTTATCTACTCCCTTTTCTGTGGCTATTTGAGCTAATATCTGGTTCTTAATGAGGTCGTTAAGAAACTTCACCTTAAACTCTGAGCTATTTACGTTTATATTTTGCTGGCTGGCTATAGGCTCTATGCTTTTTAAATAATTTCTGAAATCATCCAGGCCTATTGCCCAGTTGTTTACTCTGGCAAGCAGCGGCCCATGGATAGACATCTCTTCGCTTGTTTCTTCCTGCTTTGGAGGAAAAAGCTTATTGCAGCCAATAGAACCTATGACAGAAAATATTAATACTGTAGTTATAAACGTCTTACGCATTGAACCACCTCTATAGTTATAAGTTTATCAATATAACTATATTAAATCAAGATTTTTTTTAAAATAACTGCATATTTTTTATCATTGCCTTTGGCGCAAATTTAGTTTAGAATATAGCAATGAAAAAATCCGTAAAAATAGTTCTTGATACCAGTATTTTTGTAAATCCTGACTCCAGGATATTTTTTGGACAAACCCCGGAGATGGCGTTAAAAAATTTTCTCGAAAAACTGGAAAAACAAAACGATATTTTTTGTTATATGCCTCCTTCGGTTTATGAAGAGCTTTTGAAGTTCATGGAGAATAAGCCTTCTCTTCATGAAACGCTTCTCATTCAGAAAAAACCGCCGGCATCTTACGAAACCCCGATTCCTTCTATTTTTTTGTATGAATTTATTGAAGAATTCCGCGCCAGGATAAACAAGGGGCTACGGATTGCTGAAAAATACACAAGACAGGAGCTGAAAATAACACCACCCAAAGAAAGGACAGAAGAAGAAATAATAAAACGCCTGCGGGAAGAATACCGGGTAGCCCTAAGAGAAGGCATAATCGACAGCAAGGAAGATTTCGACCTTCTGCTCTTGGCCCGCGAACTTGGCTCATTTTTAGCCACCTCAGACCAGGGCCTTATAAAATGGGCGCAAAAATTAGGCATACCCTGTTTAAGTGCAGAGGAGTTAAAAAAACTGCTGGGCTCGTAGCGCTATCATAGCGAACATCCTACCGAAAATATTAAATTATCTTCTTGCTCGCTTTACTGACTTAAATTTTTTGGAACATAGCTTAGCTTGTAAATAATCAAAATGTTTTTAAAAAAGATACGCTTAACTAGCGGAAAAAGAAAGAAAAAATTTTAGCGGTTAATTTTATCTGCGCCTGGAAAAGAAGTTGCGCAACGGACCGGAGCGCCTGTAGCTTTCCATGCTATTACCGTAACCAGAATAATTTAGGCCGTTGTTACTGGTATTGGCATATCTGTTATTTGTGTTTACGGCAATAACGCCGGTTCCTGAATCATTAAGTTTTAAAACCTGATTATATTGATAACCGTTATATGCTGTTTTCCAGGTGCCAACGGTTTCCCCGGGATTCCAGCTGCTGCCATGATCGCCATAATCATTTCTGCCTAAAGCAGCAAGGAGCGCTGAATAATTATTCAAACCGGCAGTTCTGTAAGTTTGCATATCGTTTTGCACCCTTTGCATTTCTTGCGCTTCTTTAAAACTTACCGTGAGCCTTCCCGGACTTCCATCATCAGAAACATAGTCTGCAGCCAGGCTATTCCTTAATGCTACCGGTGCCAATTCTTTAGGTGCTATGTGGTAGACTCTTCCGGTTGCAGTATCTACATGCGTAGAGCTCGTACCTCCATTAATATTTCTATTCAGCGGTTCGATATTGTCGGCAAAGGTTCTATTCGCGGCGTTAAGCCCTTCCTCCCTTATAGATTTAGATCCGCCTGCGCCTACTGCGGCTGTCGACACATCAGGCAAGGATGCGCCTAGTTCGCCTAATTTGCCCATTGAGGTGCTTATAGCATTTGATGCGGTATCTATCCAGCCTGTCGGCATAGATACATTAGCGTCAGCCATAGATGAAGCAGCCTTAAGCGCAGGGCTTGCGGTATCAAGTTTTCCTTCAGAAGTTAATCCGAATGTATCTGCAATATCTTTAGTTGTAGGCATTGAGAAAGAAGGCATAGCTGAACCGAGCTGGCCTATTGCACTTTTTGCCGCATCTGCCAGTTGGCCCATATCAGGTAATTCTGGCGTTTGAGCAGCCTGCGATGGTATGGATTTACTTCCTGCCGGAGTAATATCAGGCTGCGCGTTAGCGCTTACGCCAAGCTCGGAAAGAGGTGCTGGCGTCCTTGACGGCAAAGTTGCAGGCGTATCCATGGCCATTGCGGGCGTATCCGAAAGATTGGGCGCTGATAATGCCGGGCTGGACAAACTTGGCTCAGTAAGCACGCCCATATCTAATTCTGGCCTGGTAAAACTAACGGGTTGCGGCGGCACTTCCATTCTGGCCACTTCCGGCACTTGAGTAAGCTCTGCTGGTATAGAAGAGTCTGCGCGCGCCTGTGCTGGCGATACTGAAATATCTACGTTAATATCGGAAATAGGCACAGAGGTCTTTGCTATAGAATAAGATGATGATGTCTCTAGTGTCGGCTTCGGTTCCGGCAGATTCGGGCTTGCCAACGCTGGCAGGGATAAATTTGATGGCGGTAAAGTCGGGTCGGTAAATGCCAGGTCTGATTCTGGCTTGGTTAAGGTGAGAGGTTGCGGCTCTGCTCTTTGCACTTCTGATATCTGGGCAAACGGAGATATCATCGGAGCTTCTGCTACTGCTGTCTGAGCTGACGCTGTCGGAACGCTTGCGTCGATGTCAATAGATGCAGGGGTCCTCGGTATATTATATGATGACGAAACATCCATCGCCGGCTTTGGTTCCGGCAGATTCGGGCTTGCCAACGCTGGCAGGGATAAATTTGATGGCGGTAAAGTCGGGTCGGTAAATGCCAGGTCTGAATCTGGCT
>JAQVOZ010000103.1 GCA_028702365.1 Candidatus Omnitrophota bacterium
CTCCTCGGGCTACCCCACAGGCCGAAGGCCTGTTGGCCTAAAACCCGAGGCTTCTTTATAACCCCGCCTTCGCTATATACATGGAAAATTTCTTTGCCTGCCTTGCAGGCTGTAAAATTTTCCATGACTCCGGCGGGATAATCGATTCGCATTCATCCACGGGCTAAAGCCCGTGGATTTCTGCGCGTCGATTAAAACCAGCACACCTTGTTTCTGCCGGACATTTTCGCCTGATATAGAGCCTTATCTGCGGTCTCCATCAAAACATCAGAATACAAAGTATTCTGGGGAAAACAGCTTATGCCGGCGCTTATAGTAACGCTTAGCGTTTCGTCGAATGCTTTTATTATCTGCTGAGAAATTTTGCTTCTTATTCTTTCCGCAACTACAATTGCAGCCATTTTATCTGTTTCCGGAAGAACCAGAGAAAACTCCTCCCCTCCAAATCTAGCCAAAGAATCTATTTCTCGTATATTCTGCTTTATAATTTTTGCTATTTCTTTCAAAACCGCATCCCCTACTAAATGACCGTATGTATCATTTATCTTCTTAAAATTGTCTACGTCAATCATGATAAACGAAAGTTTCAGGGAAAAATTTTGGGCGCGCTTAAACTCCTCCATAAATCTCATTACGAAATAACGCCGGTTGTATGTTTCAGTCAAACCATCATATATGGAAAGTTGCTGGAATCTATCATAGAGATTTATCCTTTCTATACAAAGTTCAAGCAATTTCCGTAAGACATCCTTATGTTCAATAATTTTTTTTGAGGCGGTTTTTACATACAAACCATTCTCTTCCCCGTCAAATACAAATTCCAGATATTTGCTTCTATCAGAAGGGCAAACAAGCTCAACCATATCCACCTCGCCCAAATATTTTATTTCCTCAGAAAATGCTTTAAAAAGTTCTTTCTTGTCGAGGAAAGGCGAAATCTTACGCATAAGATCGTAGAAAAAGAAATGCTCGGACATTTTCTTTTCCAAACCGTCTATGTCTTTCTTTAGGGGATTTAATTCCTTATCCAGGGCATCTATTTTATTCAACAATTGTTCTTTTTTCCTGAAATTCTTATGCAAAAATCTTTTCAGCAAAAAAACTTCCTCGGCGATAAATAAAACTATAAGTAGAAAAATTACTGCCCAGTGAAACATATTCTATTTTTCCCTTCTTTTTTAGCTTTGTATAAATACTGATCTGCCCTATTAATCAAATCGTTCAATTCGAGCCCGTCTTCCGGATACAAAACAGCCCCGAGAGATACTGTAAAATTTATATTTTTCCGGCGAAAACTTACCTTGGCGCGTTCGGTATTATTGTGTATATTTTGCGCGACTTCAATAAGCCTTTCTTTATTGCATTCGACAAGAGCAACAACAAATTCTTCCCCTCCAAACCTTGCAATAATATCCCCATTCGAACCCACCGTTTCAATCAAGACAGCAGACAGGCGCTTTAAAATAATATCTCCCACTATGTGCCCATAGGTATCATTTATGCTTTTAAAATCATCAATATCAATCATAATTATTCCCAGATTACTCTTTTTGTAATCTGCGCGCTTTAGTTCTTCTTCAACACGTTTATAGAAGTGGCTTTTTATAAACAGAAATGTCAACGAATCCCTTATAGCAAGCTCTTCAGCCTTAGCAAAAAGAGTAGCTCTTTCCAAAACAACAGCGGACAAATCGCACATATCCCGCAGGAGGCGGGAATCATCAAAAGAAAAAGTAGAAGGCGCATTGCTTTCAATACGTACAGTGCCAAGAAGAGTATCTCCTACGGATACGGGGCTTGCAATAAGAGAGCGGATTTTTCTTTCCCGAAATGCAGCTATTTTATTACAATCGAACCGGAAATCTTTGAGCAAATCATCTATTATCAAAGATTGATTGTGCTTAAGCAGCCATTTCTCGATAATATCACCGTATTTTTCTTTGATTATGCGCTCTTCTTTCTTAAAAGAAAGCTCGAGAGAAAGCGAACTTTTGTGAAGAGTAAAAAGCATTATGTTTTCTGCGGATGGAAACAAACGGCACAAAGACTTAAGCAAAAAATCCAATATTTCCTGAAAATTATACAACTCTACAAGTTCGTGGGAGACTTCAAAAAGCGATTCTATTTTTTTTGATTTTTCTGGAAGTAAAACCGTAATTTTTTTCTTTTCGCAAATTTCCTGGGATAAAAGGTTTATTTTTTCTTCAAGTTTATCGGTTTCACTTTGAAAATTTGAGGCTATTTTGAAATTAATTTTGCGGAATACCCAAAAAATTACGAGGAGCGCAATGACGCCGGCTGCATAGAGCAAGACACTTATCCTGCCTACAACAGCGGTTATTGAGGCAAAACTTAAAGCCAACAACAAACTTAAGGTCGCGATAAAATTATACAATGGTTTCTTCGGTGGCCGGATCGAAAAAGTGAACCCGCTTCATATCGAAAACAACCTCTATCATGCTTCCGATAGAAGGTATATTCGAAGCTTCAACCACTGCCACAAAGATGTGTTTGCCGGTAGAAAGATATATGTAGTTCTCTGACCCCATAGTTTCAACCACATCGCAAACTACAGCAACCGTGTTTTCAGGGGTAGAATTTGATGCAAATAATTTATCATAGATATTTTCCGGACGGAGTCCGGCTATTACATCTTTATCTATATAAGCTTTAAGCTTATCATACATTCCTTCAAGTATTTTAATCTTGAAATTCCCTTCGTCAAAGTACATTCCTCCATTCTTCTTTATGACTTTCCCTTTCAAAAAATTCATGGGAGGAGAACCGATAAAGCCTGCGACAAATTTATTGACCGGGTTGTTGTAAACATTTAGCGGCGTATCCAGCTGAAGTAAATTGCCGTCTTTCATGACTGCAATTCTATCGCCCAAAGTCATTGCTTCTGTCTGGTCATGCGTTACATAAATCATTGTAGTCTGAATCTTAAGATGCAGCTTATGAATTTCTGTACGCATTTGCACGCGAAGTTTCGCATCGAGGTTACTTAATGGCTCGTCAAAAAGAAAAACCATTGGTTTTCTTACAATCGCACGTCCGACAGCAACTCTCTGGCGCTCTCCTCCGGAAAGCTCTCTGGGTTTTCTATTCAATAAGTGCGTTATGCTTAATATCTGAGCTGCTTCCTTTACCCGTTTATCTATATCTGTTTTTGCGTAATTACGAAGTTTTAGAGCGAATGCCATATTTTCATAAACTGACATATGAGGATAAAGCGCATAGTTTTGAAAAACCATTGCGATATTTCTATCTTTGGCGGGAACATTATTCACCAGGCGGTCTGCAATATAGATTTCCCCTTCTGTGGGAGTTTCAAGCCCAGCAATCATACGTAGAGTAGTTGACTTACCGCACCCTGAAGGGCCAAGGAGAACAAGAAATTCTTTATTCTCAACGCCCAAGCTTACATTTTTAACAGCAAGTGAATCGCCGTTATATTGTTTGACTACATTTTTAAGGCTAACTTGTGCCATATTTTTATAAATTAGTGGGGAGCGCAATTATTAATTAATAATTAAAATGCTAAACAAAGCATAATTTTATGTTTTACTCAAAGAGATGTCAAGTCAAATAATATAATAATTTTGATAAAGTGGCTTTTAAATCTTTTCTGCTTATAACCATATCCAAAAGGCCGTGCTCTAAGTTAAATTCAGAAGTCTGAAAACCTTTGGGTAAATCCTGTTTTATTGTTTGTTTAATAACACGCGGCCCGGTAAAGCCAATAAGAGCTCCGGGTTCGGCAATAATTACATCGCCTATACCGGCAAACGACGCCATGACGCCTGCCATTGTCGGATGCGTAAGCACGGAAAGAAAAGGAAGATGCGCTTCTTTTAAGCGATAGAGGGCTCCGCATGTCTTTGCCATTTGCATGAGGCTAAGCAATCCCTCATACATTCGCGCTCCTCCGCCAGAACCTGAAACAATAATTACCGGAAATTTCTTATCAATTGCGTGTTCTATAAGACGGGTAATTTTTTCACCTACCACAGAGCCCATAGAACCCATAATAAACCGCGAATCTGTGACTCCGAGAGCAACGCTCTTTTTATCTATCTTAGCCTCTCCTACTATTATCGCATCCTTTAACCCCGTTAGTTCAGTATCTTCTTTTAATTTATCCTTATATGATTTGGGCCCTGAAAAATTAAGAGGGTCAGCCGACTCCAGGTCTTTATAAAGTTCAACAAAGGTACTTTCGTCGGCAAGCAACTCTATACGTTGCCAGCAAATAAGGCTAAAATGGTAATTGCATTTGGGGCATACTTTTAAATTTTCCTGTAATATTTTATTGAAAATAAGGTGGGAGCAGCTTGGGCATTTACTCCAAAGTCCGTCAGGTATTTCTTTTTTCTTCCTTGCCAAGGTATAACGAAAAGGTTTTTTAAATATCCTCATAGGATTATTTTACTTAAATTTAATATTTATACAACCTTAAACCCCGAATCTTCGTATGGCTATTCCGCTGTATACTTTGGGATAAAAATATGTTGATTTCTGCGGGAGCCGATAGCCTTTGTTCGCTATTTCAAATACCGCAGAAAGTGATACCGACTTTAAGATGAAGGCGGTTTTATCATTTCCCGCAAATTTTTCCGCTTCTTTTATGTCATGTGTATATTGGATACCCCCTTCCTTCTTAAACATAGGAAAAACGAATTGATGCAGAAGGTATGTATTGAGTTTTTTATATGGCGAACCAGGAAAAAGTTTATCAAGCACAGCTTCATTTCTCAATTTCAGAAAATAAAATTTCAACTTATGGTAAATACCAAAAGAAAATTTAATTTCGCGTTCAAGCTTCTTGGTAAGAAGGACATCGTTTTTTACTTCTTTTACATCAAAATACTGTTTAAGTGTTTTAAGCGCATCATAAAAATCAGGCACAGAAATTACCCTGTGAGTAGGCAGTATCACAAGCCCGGCTTGAGCGTCTGTTATGTAGCTCATTATGTAATTTAAATTTTTAAAACGGCTTTTGTTTCTTTTGTAATAACCGGAGGCTACCTCAAAACGGTGATGGCCGTCAGCTATTACAAGATTTTTGCCGTTTATCTCTGAACATATTTTATTTATGATATCCCTGTCGGTTATCTTCCAAACCAGGTTTTCGTTGGAATCTAAATCTTTAAATTTCATAAACGGCTTTTTACCGCGATACCGTTTGTAGAGCGCGTGAAAATAATTAATTTTTTTCGGCGCGATTACGAATATCGGGCTTAAATTGGCCTCAACTTCCTCTATTACTTTTTTACGGTCTTCCTTGGGGGCGCTCAAAGTATATTCATGAGGAAAGATTGCTCCTTTCGCATTCATTTTTAGAAGAGAAAGAAAACCGAAACGGCTGTATTTAGCCGTTCCTATTTTGAATTTCTGTTCGTAAAGAAAAATGCATTCGCAATCTGAATCTACCAGCACTTTACTGTTAATCCAGCTGCGCAGCCTGTTACCTATCTCTTCGTAATTGTTGTTTGTTGCAATAAGAATATTGGAAAAATTATACGGGGATTTTCTCTTAAGCAATGCGAGCTGTTTCCTGCTTATGACGTCATACGGCGGGCAAGCAAGTGCGGAAAGCTTTTTGAAAAGTAAAGGATTGTAATATGTAGCCCTAAA
>JAQVOZ010000104.1 GCA_028702365.1 Candidatus Omnitrophota bacterium
GACATTGTTTTTTCCGTAGGCCCCGCCGGAACGGGAAAAACTTACCTGGCGATGGCAATGGCCGTCAATTACCTTATGGAAAAGAAAGTAGGAAGAATAATCTTAACGCGGCCGGCAATTGAAGCAGGCGAGTCTCTTGGATTCTTGCCGGGTGATATGTATGAAAAGTTGGGGCCGTATCTTCGTCCGCTGTATGACGCGCTTTACGATATGATGGAAGCAGAAACTATCGAAGACTACATAGAAACAGGAGTAATTGAAGTTGCTCCTTTAGCCTATATGCGCGGGAGAACCCTTAATAATGCGTTTATCATTCTTGATGAAGCGCAAAACTGCACGTCTGAACAACTGAAGATGTTTATTACCCGTTTTGGTTTTGATTCAAAAGCCATAATAACCGGCGATATAACGCAAAGCGATTTGGCGGGAGGCAAGCCTATTGGCCTTATAGAAGGCATAGACATTTTAAAGCCCATAAAAGATATAAGGTTTATTTCTTTAGGGAGAAAAGACGTCGTCCGGCATCCCCTGGTGCAGAAAATAATTGAGGCATATGAAAATTTTTTCAGAGAGAAAACAATTTAACATAATTTCGCAGATTTTTTTAACGGCTATTTTCTTTATAGTTTCGGGTGTAGTATTTTTTAAATACTCGATAGATATATCGCCGCTTATATTCGCATTTTTGCTCGTTTTATACGCAGCTTTCTTTAAGAAAATAAATGTATCAATTTATCCCCATGACTTATGCTTGCTCGCTGCTTTGGCTGTTTTTGTTTCTATTTTTGTAGCTATTACGCTTCGCCTTCCTGGTTACGCTATCCCGGCAATCGGCTTTACCATATTGATTACGCTTTTGTTCGATAACCTGGAATTTTCGTTTCTTTTTTCACTTTTTTTCTTTTCTCTTGGCGCAAGCATTGAGGGAGGAAATTTAACTGTAGGAACCAGTTTGTTTGCGGGCGCGCTAAGCGCGGCGTTACTTTCTTTCCGGGTAAGAAAGAGGTTTGAAGTAATAAAAGCGGGGGTAATTTCTGGTTTTATCCAGTTTCTGGTTTATTTTATTATCGAAAAGGTAAAGAATGAGCAGGGTTTTGGTGAAGGAGTTAGGCTTGATTTAAATCTTTTAACAATATGCTTTTTAAACGGTGTAGCAGCGTCGGTAGTTTTGATAATCCTTCCTATTTTCGAATATATTTTTAGAGTTGTTACTAATCCGTCTTTACTTGAATTGTCCGACCTGAACCATCCTTTGCTTCGGAGATTAATACTTGAGGCCCCCGGTACATATCAGCATTCTTTGGTTGTTGCAAATTTAAGCGAGGCAGCTGCGGAGTCAATCGGCGCAAATGCGCTGCTTGCGCGGGTGGGCTCTTATTATCACGATGTAGGTAAAATGATAAAGCCGAATTATTTTGTAGAAAATATAATAGGAGTTAAAGACGTGCATAAAGACCTGAAACCTTCGATGAGCAAGCTGATTATCGTAAATCACGTAAAAGACGGGGTGGACCTTGCCAAAAAATACCGTATTAACCCGAGAATAATAGATTTTATAAGCGAGCATCATGGAAAAACTCTTGTGTATTATTTTTATCAAAGAGCAAAAGAGCTTGAGCCCGGGGAAAGCCACGAAGAAGAATACCGCTATGGCGGGCCGAAGCCTCAAAGTAAAGAAACTGCCATTGTTTCTTTAGCCGATACAATTGAAGCGCTCTCGCGCACGCTTGATGAGCCCACACCATCCCGGCTTGAAGAAATGGTAAGAGACGTTGTCAGGAAAAGATTCAGGGAGGGCGAACTCGATGAAAGCAACCTTACGCTTAAAGACCTTGAAAAAATTACGCAAAAATTTGTCCATGTCCTTAATGCGCTTTTCCATACCCGCATAAATTATCCTAAAGATGACTCAGACCAAAGACAAAAGACCAAGGATTAAAGGCTTGATAGATATCGAAATAACCTGCCGCCAGCACCCAGCACGGATTAATTTCAAAAACGTACGTATAATCTTACGGGAAATTCTTCTGCTGCTTGGTTTAAAAACTTTTTGTATTTCGGTTGTTTTTTGTGACAACAAATTTATAAGCAAGCTCAACCGAAAATTTTTTAAAAAATCCCACACGACAGATGTAATATCTTTTCCTTTGCAAGATGATGCAGTTTCGAAGTATCTCGGGGAAATAGTTATTTCTGTAGAGCAGGCAAAAAGAATGTGTGATGTTTATGGGAAAAAATGGCGTGAAGAATTAACCCTTTATCTTATACATGGAATTCTGCATCTTGTGGGATATAATGATATTAAGAAGAAAGAAAGAGCCGTTATGGAACGAAAGCAGGAAGAGATACTTTCAAAAATACTTAAAAAATATAAAAGAATAGTCGATAGCATAGGCAGATAATCCAACATGGTTACTAAAGATTTAGCTTTTGTACTAAAGCGCTACAATTTCAGGGAAACAAGCGTGATTGCTTCTTTTTATACGCAGAAATTCGGCAAAATCACCGGTATTTTAAAAGGGTTTTATACGCAAAAAAAAGAATTTGCCTCTCACCTTGATAGCTTAAGCCTTAACGAGATTGTTTTTTATCCAAAAAAAAGCGATGTATGGCTTGTTTCTTTTGCCGACCTTGTGCATGATTATGATTTTTTGCGCAGTGACCTTCCGCGGGCGAATGTTGCATCTATTTTTTTAAACCTGATAGACAAAACCATGCAGCCACTGGATAAAAACCTTGAAGTTTTTGAATTGCTGAGAGACTGCCTTTTTTCCCTTAAAGAGGAAAGCGCAAGAAAAGCTTTGTATGTTTTTCTTATAAAATTTTTGACTCTTTCCGGATTTAAGCCGGAATTCGGCAAATGCCTTATCTGCCATAAACCAGTTGATGAAGAAACATTATTCAGCGTATCGCGGGGAGGGCTTGTGTGCAAAGAATGCGGGACAAGAGACCAGGATACAAGAAAAATTGGCGCAGATACTATTGCTTCTTTATTTTATATCCAAAACAACGATTTTTCTCTGGCGCTTAGAATTAAACCGACGCTAGAGTGTGAAAAAGAAATGGTTTATATATTAAGAGAGTTTCTTTGCTGCCATTTGGACATTGATATTTCACCTAAACTTTCATAGAACTTCTGGTATAATAGCGACTATGATTTACGAAGATAGACATATTGACCCGCTTGAAGAAAAAGCCAAGAGAACCATAGGCAAAACCTATCTATCAAAAGATATAGATAGCTCTATCTTGCAAACTATCAAATACGAATATCCCGGACGTAAAATAAGCGTGGACTTAAATACAACTGAATTTACTTCAATCTGCCCCTTTTCAGGCCTTCCTGATTTTGCTAACCTTACTATTAACTATGTGCCCCGCAAAAAACTCATTGAGCTTAAATCTTTAAAGTATTATCTTTATTCTTACCGTAATATAAAAATATATAACGAGCACGTGGTAAATAAGGTAATTGAGGACTTGAAAAAAGTACTGAATCCTTACGAGATAACCATAACTGCAGAATTTACGGTAAGGGGCGGCATAAAGAACAGGGTACAAGCCGCATTCAAGAGCAAGAATTAAACCACCTTAGTTGCAATGAAAAACCAGGAAGTCTCACATATTTTCAGGGATATTGCCAAAATACTTGAGCTAAAAGGAGAAAATATTTTTAGAATCCGGGCCTATGAACGCGCAGCCCAGGCAATAGATAATTTGCAGGAAGGCCTTGAAGAGATAATTGAAAAGGGAGAGCTTACTTCAATGCCCGGCATTGGCGCAGATTTATCGGCAAAAATTAAAGAAATTGTAGCGACTGGCCGGCTTAAATATTACGAAGAGCTTAAGAAGAAAACTCCACAGGGCCTTATGGCGATGATGGAGATACCCGGCCTTGGCCCGAAAACAGTTAAAAAGCTTTATGAGCAGTTAAAAATAGATACTGTAGGGAAATTGGAAGCGGCTGCAAAAAGCGGTAAGCTTTTAAAGCTCGAAGGCGTAAGGGAAAAAACTGAAGATAATATTTTACGAGGCATTAATCTTGTAAGAAAAGGCGCAGACCGGCAGCCGCTTAATTTAGGCTTACGGCTTTCGAAAAGTTTCGTCGATAAGTTAAAAGGAATGAAAGAGATAGATGATATTGAGGTGGCTGGTTCGGTAAGAAGAAAGAAAGACACCATAAAAGACATAGACATACTTGTCACCTCAAGGAAACCCAAAGAAATAATGGATAAGTTCATACATCTTGATTTGGTAAAAGAGGTTTTGGCGCACGGAGAAACAAAGTCTTCGGTGATAGCCAAAGAAAATAATATGCAGGTAGACTTGCGCGTCCTCGAACACGAAAGCTTCGGCTCAGCGCTTTTATATTTTACCGGCTCAAAAGAATTTAATATACGCCTTCGCCAGCTTGCGATAAAAATGGGGTATAAAGTAAATGAGTACGGGGTATTTAAGAAAAATAAAAAGCTTGCCGGAAAAACCGAAGAAGATATTTTTTCATTATTAAAAATGGCTTATATCCCTCCGGAATTAAGAGAGGACAGAGGCGAAATAGACGCTGCGCGGAAAAACAAATTGCCTAAGCTTATTGAGCTAAAAGATGTTAAGGGAGATTTTCATATACACTCAAAATACAGCGACGGCCTTTCTTCTATCGCCGATATTGCAAAAAAACTGGAAGAATTCAATTACGAATATGCGGCAATATGCGATCATTCCCAGAGCCTTAAGATTGCAGGCGGACTTTCGGAAAAAGAAGTTTACAAAAAACTTAAGGAGCTTAAAAAGGTAAACCAAAAAAGCAAAATAAAACTTTTTGCCGGAACTGAAGTTGACATAACTTCAGAGGGCACGCTTGATTATCCGAAGAGCATTCTTAGGGAATTTGATGTGGTTGTCGCAGCCGTGCATTCCGGATTTAAACAAACCAAAGCGCAGCTTACAAAACGGATTGTTAACGCCTGCAAAAACAGATATACAAACATTATAGCTCATCCAACAGGCCGTCTTTGGGGTGCGCGGGAAGCTTACGATATCGATATCGATGAAGTTTGCCGCGCGGCAGCTGACAACCAGGTGGCTTTAGAGATAAATTGTTATCCTCAAAGGTTAGACTTAAATGATATCAATGTAATGAGAGTTAAAAAACATGGCGTAAAAATCGCATTAGGCACAGACAGCCATCAGCTTGACCAATTGTGGTCTATGGAGCTGGGCGTTAGTGTGGCCAGGCGGGGGTGGCTGGAGAAGGGTGATATTATAAACTGTTTTTCTTTAAATGAGGTAATCAAATGGTTAAAAAAATAAAACCAGATTTAGTGTGCCAAAAGATTAAAATTAGCCATATGCTATCTGCCATCTGCTGTCTGTTTTCTACGCTTTGTTTTCTTTTCTTGTCCGGTTGCGCAAAGCCCATGCATAAAGATAAGTTTATAACCGCAGGCACTTCCCTGGAAGTTGCCTCAACGGATGCGCGGGCATCACAAGTAGTATATGAAGAATTCAAGCGTCTGGAAAAAATATTTAATTTCTATGATAAAGAGTTCGAGTTAAGCCGGCTCAATAATACTTATAACGTGCCCGTTAAAGTATCTCCGGAGTTGCTGGAAATTTTAAAACTGTC
>JAQVOZ010000105.1 GCA_028702365.1 Candidatus Omnitrophota bacterium
GCCCCTTGGAATAACCAGGTCTATATATTCGTTTTCAGAAAGTAATAAATCAACTATTTTATGGTCGGTTTTTTCTATGATAAAAAAAGGTTCAAAATCCAAACCGCTTTCCCGTATCGCTTGTTTAAGAATTTTAGCTATGGCTTTGTTTGAGTTTACGGAGTCTTTGCCGCCGCGGAGTATCGCTATGTTCGATGATTTAAAAAGAAGCCCGGCGCAGTCGCTGGTTACATTAGGCCGCGCCTCAAAAATGACGAAGATAACGCCTATAGGAGTCCTTACTTTTTTAAGTTTAAGGCCGTTGGGCCTTTGCCACTGATCAATAATTTTCCCAACGGGGTCCGGCAATTTTGCGATGTCCTTTAACGACTCGCTCATTTCAATTAAACGTTTCTCGGAAAGCGTAAGGCGGTCAATGAAATTTTGCTGTAATTTATTTTTTATGGCCGCCGTAACGTCTTTTGCGTTTTCTTTAAGAATAAATTCTTTATTTTCAATAAGACAATCAGCCATCCGAAATAGTATGGCGTTTTTCTTTTCGTTGTCCAGCCTGGATAACTTGTAACTTGCTTCTTTTGCCTTCTTAACCAAATTTTTTATGTATTTTTGCATAGCGCCCGCTTATTATTGTTTTTTTACAAAGTTATTTCTATGTATTACCTCTTTTTCGAATTTCTTGGTGCGGCAATTGGCTAATTCCTCCGAAGAATAATTAACAAGCCCGCAGCCTAAGACCTTTCCGGATTCATCTAAGACCTCTACGGAATCTCCTCTTTTAAAATCCTGTTCTGTTTTTGTTATGCCTACGCAAAGAAGGCTGCGACCGGCGTTTAATATTGCCTCTTTTGCTCCGTTATCCACATAAATTTTTCCTTTTACTTTTTTACTGAAAGCAATCCAGCGTTTACGCGCTTTACCTATGGCGTCTTGCGCTAAAAAGGTCGTGCCTAAATCCTCTCCTTTTGCGATACGTGAGATAACCCCTTCCGTATGCCCTGATGCAATAATCATTGTTATGCCTGAGCAAGTTGCAATTTTTCCCGCCTCAAGCTTCGTAAGCATACCGCCGCTTGTAAAAGCTTTGTTTTTGGCAGTTACCAGAGAAGAGATTTTTTCATCAATCTTGGGGACTGTATTGATTATTTTTCCTTTATCCATCAGCCCTTCGACGTCTGAAAGTATAAGTAAAGTTTGCGCACGGACCAGGTCTCCGACTAAAGCCGAAAGCCTGTCGTTATCGCCGAATTTTATTTCATCAAAAGATATGGCATCGTTTTCATTTATTATCGGCGTAATATCCAGGGAAAGAAGTTTGTTTATAGTATTCTTCGCGTTTAAAAAGCGTTTGCGGTTATCGAAATCATCCCAAGTAAGAAGAATTTGCGCGCAGGCGCGTTTGTGCTTTTTAAACTCTGCGGTGTATGCATCCATAAGTATAATTTGGCCGACTGATGCGAGCGCCATAAGAGCCGCGGTATCGCTTGGTTTCTTACTAAATTTAAGCTTATCCGCGCCGCAGGCAATTGCGCCGCTCGTTACAAGAACAACCTTAGATCCAAGCTTCTGCGTTTCCAGAACATCTTTGACCAGCGCCTCAACCAAAGAATTATTTAATTTTCCTGAAGGAGCAATTATACTGCTGCCTACTTTTACTACGATTTTCTTCATATTTTTCCGGATAAATTTGCGTTATGAATTTTGCTCTTCGGCCTTACGGCTTATTCCTTTAAGTGCCCGGATTATCTTCTTTTTCAATTCCTCAATCCCTGTACCATCAACCGTTGAAACAGGTATAATGCCTTTAAAATCGAGTGCGTTTTTATCCATTTTATCAACTTTATTCAATAAGTAAAAAATTTTTTTACCGCGGAGCAGAAGCTTGTCAAATGAAGAAATTTCCTTTTTTAGAGCGGCGTATTCATCTTTAAGGCTATCGGGGCTGTCGCTTACAAGCAGGATTATTTTACTACGGAATAGGTGTTTAAGAAAACTATTTTCATGATAGATATTTTTTACGTTTTTCTTTACCGGTGGCGTATCCATTATCGTAAATTTCCTAAATTCCAGCTCTACAGGTGCCCATACGCAGGCCCTGGTGGTAAAAGGATAATCTGCTACAGTATAGGATTTTCCGGTAAGCTTATTGAAAAGCGATGTTTTACCGTTATTTGCAAAACCGGCTATAGCAACATCATTTGGAATGCAGTAATAAAGAATTACTTCTTTTTCTTCTCCGTTTTGCGCGGGCAGGTTGTATAGTTTTTTAAAATTTCCCTTACCGCCTGCGCCGCCGTTGCAGATTAAGTATTCCTGATTGTCTTCGTTTAAATCAATAATGAGATTTCCTTCCAGATCAACAATTTGCGTGCCCCTGGGAACATAGACAAAAAGAGTTTGGCCGTGTTTGCCTTTTTTATTAAACTGCTTGCCTTTCTCTCCATCCTCGGCAACAAATTTTCTTCTCTCGTTAAATTTGATCAGGTCTGAAAGATGGGGGCTTACTTTTAAAATAACATCTCCGCCGCGGCCGCCGTCTCCGCCGCCGCCGATTACCCTTCTTGCAGAGTATTTCATGGAAGAAAACGAACCTTCTCCGCCGTTCCCTGCTTTAAAATAGACTTTTACTTCATCAATAATCATACCAAAAAGAATAAAGCAAAGCGTTTAATGCAAAAAGCAGATAACTATGACTATTATATACTATTTAGGAGGCAATGATATCGGAAATTTTAAGGAGGGTATAAATTTGCCTGTGGCCGCGTATCCGGCGTGATTTCTTGCGCCTGCGGTATTTATAGCTTAAAACCTTGCTTCCTTTCTCTTCGCCGTTTATATGCGCTGTTATTTTAGCGCCTTTTACGTAAGGAATGCCGAGGTCAACTTTGTCATCGGAAGCAACAAGGAGAACCTTATCAAAAGTAATATCGCCTTCTTTCTGCGAAAGCCTTTCTACCTTGTAAGTGTGGCCCTTCTCTACGAAATACTGTTTTTTTCCTATCTCAACTATGGCAAACATAGGCTAGATATTAACACATCGACTTTTAGGAGTCAAGTATTTATTTCAATAATTTAAAGGCAAACTACAAATGCGCCGGTTGTTTCAGAATAATAAGTTTCGGCTTTAGCGTTGATACATTCCTCGTTTTAAGTATTTCTTTGTATAATGCATTAATGGCTTCTTCTCGTTCGCTGGAAGTTGCAGCCTCCTCGCACGAAGAGAGCACGTTCCAATAACCCTGGATAACACCCTCCAGCCTATCTTCCGGCGCCACATCAGCTATTTGGTGGAGAGGGAACCTGTCAATAATTTGCGAAAGCCAATAAGCAGCTTTATCCTTGTTCCCATTTTCAAGCTCAACCACAGCTAATGCCCACATTGCAGTTGCCACCTCATTAAGCAGTGGGTATCTAAGAATAGCATAATGAAGGTAATTATCGTTATCCGGATATTTGTTTCCCCAGGGATAAGCAACAATACCACCTAATTCTTTTTCCTTTAAAGCATTATCGCGTTCTGCCAATTGCACCCAGATTTTGTTTCCTGCAACTTGCATTGCCCAATATTCTGTTTCTGAAAAATATTTTTTTGCCTGCCCGGATTCCCCGGAATTTTTCGCTTCATAAGCTGCATCCAGCGAAGCCCACATATAATTGTTGAATTCCGCAGGCTCAACAATCTGCGTGCGCGCGTCAGGAGCTTCCTGCGGAATTGCTTCCTGAAAGCTGCGGCTTAAGGCTGCACCTTCAAGGAATTTCCTGGCGGTATTCATATCCTCGTTTGTGCATGGTATTTTTTTATATGTTTCCAGATAGTTATCATTAAGAATAAAAGGGTTTAGCCCTTTCTTTGCAAGAATGGGCCACGCCCCCACAATGCTTGCGCCGGATATCTTATCCTGCTTAGTTTTAACGTAAAAAAATGGCGTATTCCATCCATGCGAAAGTTCTCGGTCAAGAGAACCGAAAGGCCCTACTTCAATACCCTGGCCGGTTGAGTAAAAAGTAAACAAACCCTTTTGCCCCTGTAAAGGATAAAAACATTTCTCAACTTCTCCGGACAAAATTTCAGCAAGCGCTTTATAGTAACTGGCAGCCTGGATTTCTCCTTTTTGCCGGAAACGGACAGCGTTTTTAGAAAGTGCGAGAATAACGCCCCCTGTCCATTCGACAGAGCCCATAGGATGAAAGCCGCTACGAACCTGTTTTACGCGTTCCAAATCCGGGTTGCTGAAATCGCAAAGAATAACCTTTGTGGTTTTGCCATTGGGCAGCTCAAACGTTATCCAAACAAGGTTCTGCTTAAGCATATTTTCGGTAAGTGCCTTTAGGATATCCGGCGGCATTTCATCCGCAAAGGGGCCTGCCATTGTCCAAGAATAAACATCAGTTGCAAATATTACACTTGGCTCCCCCTGCCAGAAACCCTGGTCTATGGTTGCTTTTTCAGGATGGTATACATTTTTTTTAAACCATTCATAGGCAGAATCTCCCGCATCAAGCCAGGTTCTTTCGCCCGTAACTTCATATAGCATAAAAAAACCCGCGGCAGCATCTACATGCGGCTCTGTGTGCACCCTGTTCGGAGCGCGGTCACCATCCTCAATGCCACCGTCAGGTTTTTGCATGGCTAAAAGCGCCTTGCCCAGCATAATTGCTTTATCTTTATATTTTTCCCTGTTAACCTTAAGAAAAGCATAAATCATAAATGAAGTCGGGCCTGGGGTTGTCCAGATTTCCAGCAAACTTTTTCCCTGGCTGCGGATAGAAGAAACATCAAAAGCGTTAACAAAACTTTTTGAAAAACTACCGCTGGTGTTATTGGAAGCAAACACCTTTAAGATGCCATAAACAAAGTTGGTATCAAACCTTTCAGAAACTTCCCTGTCGGATATTGCAAGGCGGGCGGCAAAATAATCCAGAATATCCTCTGCTTCTTTCTGGCGGCCGCAGGCTTTAAGGATAAGCGCTGCCGTTGCTTCATCATATAGAAATCCTAATTTTGCGTATCCGGGATGACCGAAATGACTCGGAACAAGGTTTGTCCTTCTATCGCGCAGCGACAAAATACCATCGATTATTTTGTTGCAGAATTGATTCTCTTTATCCGCGGGACTGACTTTTGAAGAATTAGCAGATTCCTCTTTAATAAGGGAAACCGGTTCGCCGTCGATGCTTTCTATTTGCTCATAGTAATAGGTAATGGGTATATTTTCTATATCCAATTTTATGAAACTTTCGGTTTTTTCAACTATGGGTGCTTTTATGTATTTTCCGGTTTTAAGCTTTATGGTTTCACAATAGCCCGGAGAGACAGCGAGAAAAAATAACAATAGCGGAAGGAACTGAATAAATATTTTCATAGTAACCGCATAAAGAACTGCGAGAAGCAAAAAGCAACGCGATTAAACATCTACGCCGAACGTTTTCCTTATTAGAAAGCCGATAAAAAAATTAATGACTGCTATGCCTAAACTTATACCGGCCATTTCTAAAAATCTCTTTTTGAAATTAAGACCTTTGGCAACAGACGTATAGAAAGTAAAAATAAGAATAAGCAAAAGAGCGTTGGTAACGGTAATACCGAGGCAGACGAATATGTTTTTAAAAAAAAGATAAGGAAAA
>JAQVOZ010000106.1 GCA_028702365.1 Candidatus Omnitrophota bacterium
TATCTTATTGATAAGCGTAAGATAAAATCCTCTTCGATAATACTTTACGGAGAATCTTTAGGCGGAGCAATCGCGCTTGAGCTGGCAACCAAAGCTGAGGCTTTGGCGGTTATAACCGAAGAAGCATTCAGCAGTATGCGTGATATAGCAAGAGACATATACCCGTTTTTGCCTTCATTTTTTGTAAGTGACGGATTTAATTCTTTATCACGGATAGGGAAAGTGAATATTCCAAAATTAATTATTCATAGCAAAGACGATGAAATGATTCCGTTTGGCAATGCGCAGCGGCTATATGATAAGGCGAAAGAACCCAAAATGCTTGCAGTTATTAACGGAAGCCACAACGAAGCATTTATCGAATCGAAAGAAGCTTATGAAAATTATATCCGGGAATTTATAAAGGGGTTAGGCGATGTTAAGTAAAATAATTAAGATTTTACTGCTTTTTGCGGCAATAATAATATTATTGATTTGTGTTTTTAGAAATAACATTTTTAAGTTTTATATTGAAAATTATGCCGCTAAGAACTTTAAGGCAGAATGCCGGGTAAATAAAGTTGATTTGTGGTTTGACCATATAAGCCTTAAAGGGTTAACAATAAAAACAGAGGATTATGACGCGCTTGCAAAGGATATCACGATAAAATTTAAAACCCAAAAAGAAAAACCATTTTTTTGTATCAGCGATTTCAGCCTGTCAGATGTTACTTTTGAAATAAAATCGCTCAAAAGCAGAAAAAATATTTCCGGAGAAAAATCCGCTTCCATGCCTTTAGGCATTTTTGCCAAGCCTGTCCAGTTGAGTTTAAAAAATATAAGCGTTGCCTTAAGGGACAAATCGTTGGAAATAAATTCAAATTTTTCAGCTATTGCAGAAGTAAGCCCGACTGCTTTTTTACTAAAAGATGCAAGTATCGTTGATTTAGATATCCGTTCGCAGGATTTCGAAATAGCCAATTTTAGCCTTAAAAAATTCCGGAAAGACAGATACCTGATTAAAATTCCAAGTATCCGGGTCAAAGATAAAAAATTTATTGATTTCTTTATACCTGTCAAAGCTGGCTTAAATCAATTGTTGTTTCCACGGGCAAAAAACCCATTTTTAGGCACAGAGGGATTTGTGAGCGCACGGTGTGATTTTAGGGGGTATGATAATTTTTGTTTCGCTGCAAAATTTAATGATGCTTCTTTTGAAAAGATAGTTGATATATTTGCTTTTGAAGAAGCAGCCTTTAAGGGGCTCTTTGACGGCTCCTTAAAAACCTGCCTAAGCGCGTTTAAGATAAGCGAAGTTACGGCAGACTTTATTAATAAAGGAGCCGGTTTTATAAACATAAAGAAAGAATCTTCTTTAACCTTCTTAAAAAATTATCTCGATGCGCCTTCCTATAACGCTTTAATTGATAATTTCAAGAATTACGAGTATAATATTGGAGTTATTCGCGCACGAAAAGAAGCAGACGTATTAAGCCTTAACCTGGATTTTACGTCGGAAGCAATGGGTAAAAGGAATATAACAATAAATTTTCATAATACATTAGGAGGCATACAATGAAAAAGGTATTTTTTATCCTTTCGACAGTTGCTCTTATAAGCTGTGCTAAAGTTAACCTGCAGACTTCCCAACCATTAAAAGTGGATATAAATATGCGCGTAGATGTATATCAGCATGTTGCAAAAGATGTTGAGTCAATACAGGACCAGATTTATGGTTCTACTCCAAAACAGATAAATGCTATTTTACTTATGAACGAGGCTTATGCGCAAGAATATTCTGCAGATGTTACCGCTGCGATTGAGCGCAGAAAAACAAGGCTAGGCACTATTGATAAATATTTCGCCAAAGGTTATATCGGAGAGAACAAAGATGCTTACCTCCAGTATGTTGCAAAAGGCTTACTTACTGACCTGAAAAATACCGTAGAAAGCATAATAGCAGAAGAAAATGCCGACAGAAGCGCGATATATAAAGCAATCGCCCAGAAAAACGGCGTTGATGTTTCGGAAACTGCTAAGGTATTTTTTGACGATGATTACAAAAGGGCACCAAGCGGATATTGGTTTGAGGTTTATGAAGGCGGCCAATATATCTGGAAGCAGAAGTAATTAAATGCGAATACTTGTTTGTTTGATTTTTGTGCTGCTTTGTGGCTGTGCTAAATTAGCGCATTTGGATGAGCTGCTTACCCTTAAAAGCGTTTCTGATAATCAGCGGCAAATACAAATTTATCTCGACAAGCAGGAAAAAGGTTTTAATAAATTAAAAGAAGACATAAAGAATAATCGGCTTAAGCAGGGCCAATTCAAGCGTTCCATAATTGATAGGTATAGCGAGCCAGTGCTTACAGAAGAACCTGCGCCCGAAAACGTTGGTGTAAAAGAAATCTTACTTTACCGGCACCCTACCAACTACTTCAAATCGGAAAGAATATATCTTTATTTTGATGAAAGCGGCAGGCTGCTTTCCTGGGAACTAAAGCCTGCCGAGGATTGATTTGTGTGTATTTCGTGGCTTTTTTTTGGGGGCGTTTCTTAAAGATTCCATTGATATCTTGTCATTATTGTGCTATATTTAGGTAATTTTTTGAAAAATTTTGTTTTTCCGCAAAACGGAGGTTAACAGGTTTAATATTGTGCAAAAAACCAATAGTGATATAAAACAAGTATTGTCTTGTATCCAGGAAAAATATTCCAAAATAGGCGCAAAAGTTTTTTATGCAGACGGCTACTCCGGAAAGTCTAATCCTAAGAGCGATGTTTTGCGTGCGTTAAGCCTTCTTAAGCTGTCTGGCAGTGCGGTATTCATTTCCGAATCAAAAAGCCAGGCAGAAGAATTAACCGGGCAGCTATTGTCTTATCTTTTCAAGCATACACCCGGGTATCAGGTTGTTCAATTAGATATGGGGGCGCTGATTGCCGCAGATAAGGAATATGCCGGAGTCAATCTTAAAAATATTATTCATGACTTTGCTGCGCTTTCAGGCGGCCTAATGCTTTTTGTCACTGCCCTGGAGAAAGCGGCGAAGGAGAAAAGTGTTATTTCCGTGTTTCGTGATAGCCTGGCGCAGAAATCCGTTCAGATTTTAAGTGTTGTAAATATGAAGGAATTTCATGCGCTGGATAAAATACCTGAGCTTTCTGGTTTTCTCCAGTTTGTTCTTGCCGGAAAAAATAATATCCGCGCTAAACGTAATAAATCAGTACTTATTATCGGTGCGAGTTCTTTGTTTGGAAACGCAGTTTACCGTTATTTTTCGCGTGAATATGAAACGGTAACAGGAACAGGTTTCAGCAAGGCTTCTTCCTTAGGTTTCGAGAAGCTGGACGTTACTTTGGAAGAGGAAATAAAAACATATTTTGCGAAGCATTCGGCATTTGATATCGTGATTTATGTTGCCGGGGAAGCTAATGCGGATGTCGCCGAAAAGGAAAGAAACAGGGCGCACGCGCTTAATGTCGACGCCATTTCATCAATTGCCAGGCATGTAAAAAAATGTAAATTTGTTTATATCTCTTCTGAGTATATATTTGACGGAAAGAAGGGGCCCTATGGCTCAAGCTCAAAAGTTCAACCGATAAACTATTATGGCTGTACAAAACTGGAAGGCGAAGCAGCTTCTTTAAAAAACTTTCCAGACGGCCTGATTATTCGTTTGGGCGCTCTTTATGGCTATAACGGTCCTTACGATAAAGAAACTACTGTAAGCAAACTTATTAAGAGCTTTAATAAGCCTGAACCGCTTAAGGCGGATAATATACAAATTAAGCATCCTGTATTATTGGAAGATGCCGCAGCGACACTTCTTAAACTTCTTGATTACGGAGTAAGCGGAGTATATCAAGTAAACGGTCCTGAAGGCTTAAATAAACAGGAAATGGCAGAAAAAATTGCGGCAGTGAGGAATAAAATTACTGGCGAAATTTTTGCCTACCCTATTATCGGTATTGAACAGCCGGGAGTTGCAGCCAAGCCTCTTAATACTCATATGGTTAATGTGGATACCCCAAGGCCGTTCGAGGAAGGCATCGTTTACATGCTAAATCAACAGCAAGTATAAATGAGCATTAACAAAGATAATTATACTAATCCCAGCCTTACTCAAAATATTTCTTTAAGCCAGGAAGATATCGATTTTCTTACAAAACAGCCGATTAAGTTCATAGAGGGCAATTTCGCTGACTACATGTGGGGTGGCTATCATCTTTATGATATGAAAGGTTTGCCGTATGATGAAAATAGCCGCATAGCGGCCGAATCATGGGAAATTTCCGGGCATCGAAAATACCCTTCACGTCTTATGATGCCCAACGGAAGCATTTTTACTTTCATGGACTTGCTTAATGAAGACAGCCGGCTGGCCCGCTTAATTCTCGGTGAAGATGTTGTGGAGTATTTCGGCCAGAACTTTCCTATTTTGGTGAAATTTGTTGACGTTCATAAGCATATGTCAGCCCACCTGCATCCTTCGCATGCATCTGCCAAGGCCCTTGGAGAAAATGATCCCGGCAAAGAAGAAATTTTTATCGTTTTGGATTTACATGAAAATGCAGAAAGCGCATTATATCTTGGCCTGAAAGATGGAATAACACGTAAGGCGTTTGAAGAGGCAATTGACAAGGAGGAAAACATACTCAATTTGTCGCATAAGATTTATGTTAAATCCGGCGAAATCTATCGTATACCTTCCGGTATTCTTCATTGCTGGACCGGCGGGTCTATCGCGGTCGAAATTACCGAGTCAAGCGACCTGACTTATCGCATGTATGATTTTCGAAGAAAACGTCCTACCCACATTAAGAAAGGATTGGCATCTATAGATTATAAACACGTCCAGGGTACCCAGCTGGAAAAGGAATGCAGAGGATTGTGGCAGCCGACTGAATTTAAAGGCCTTGAAGTGGTTAAAACGCATAATGCTTTGAGAGTTGAAAGGCTTGTGGCAGATTCCGCGTTGTCCAAGTTTGTTGAAATTGCCAGCCGCCAAAACTTTGAAGTATTAATGGGGATTGAGGGTTCGCTTGAAATCACGTCATTAAACAATACTTGGGCTGTTAATATAAGCAAAGGAAGGTCAATCCTTATTCCCTCTAAAGCTGGCAGCTATAAGATTCGCGGGCTGGACAAGGAAAATAACAATTGTGCACTGCGTATCAGCATGAAAATTCCCGGTTCAAACGGCGAACATTAAAATTTTAAACAGTTATGAATAAAGTTTGTACAGAAGAGGGAGAAAATACTTCAGAAATGGATAAGGCTTATCCATCCAAAAAAAACTGCAAAGGCAATCGTAAATTGAAACTATCGGAATGTGTTGTTTTTTTTGATTTCGACAATACAATCACACCATTTGATGTCATCGACGATATAGTTGAGCGTTTTTCGATTAATGAAAAATGGCACAAGATTGAAGAAGATTGGAAACAGGGCAAAATTGGCTCAAAGGAATGCCTTGAAAGGCAATTTAACGAAGTAAGAATCAAAAAAGATGATTTTATCCGCTACCTTTCAGCGATAAAAATCGACAAATATTTCCCCAAAATTCTGGCATTTCTTAAGCGCCATAAAACTTCCGTTGCTATCGTGAGCGACAGCTCTTCATTTATTATCGAT
>JAQVOZ010000107.1 GCA_028702365.1 Candidatus Omnitrophota bacterium
TAAATAGCAGTAATTCACCAAATTGCCCTTGAGGGTGCCCGGGACGAAATTTTGAGAATGCTTGCGTGGCGAGAAAAGTTGCGGCATTAGAAAATTCTCCGCCTACTTGGTCCAACCTATCTTTTATTATCGATTTAGCAACTGCTTTGCTAAAAACCCAACTCGTTATGGTATTTACGAGTTCCTGGATAAAATCATCTTTTCGGTATTTGATATCTGTATAATTAATTGAGGCCCCTATGTGTTGTTTTTGTGGTTTTAGACTAAAATCCTGCTTAAACCAATAAACATGATCCATTAATGACTGAGTATGGCATAAAAGCTTCTGTAAAATTTCTGACGTCAAATTACTTTGATTTTGCATAGAGGGAAGATTATTTTTTATTCCAGCTATATCTAATAAATAAAAGTATTTCAAAAACACAAAAAAAGCGTCAGTTTCCTGACGCCTTTGACGTTAACTTCTAATTGTATTTAGGAAAGCTACGATCACAAACAATCTTTTTAAATATACCCTTCTCTTCTTTTTATGTCAAATGTAAATTTCCCTGTTAGTTTTTCTCAAATTTAGCAGGCTATTAGGCAGCTGCAGCAGGCGTTTCTTCGGAGCCGAAAATGAAACGTAATACTTTCTTCAAAAATTTAAACATTTTTGTCAGAAACCAGATAGAGAAAATAATAAATAGAATAACAACTATTGAGGTGATAATCGGGTGGTTTATAACCAGATACAGCACCCCAAAAACCGATGCATCTTCGGCCACGCTTACTACTGCATTTGTCCCGGGAATGGTTGTGCTGTTAATTGCTACACGCGAGGTTGCTTTGGTAAGATGGGAATCAAGCGACACTGTTCCGGTTAAAAGAGCAACAGGAATTTGAAATACAGGGCCTGCGTTTGCTAAAGCCATATAACCTAAAGCTGCCCCTCCTACCGGACGAATAAAAGTATGTATGGTATCCCATATTGAATCAACTGCAGGAATTTTATCCGCTACGAATTCAACGACATAAAGCAATATTGCTATTATTATAATGAAAGGATTAGCCAGCACATCCATATTGCCGGGAAGATTTATCCAATGCATACGCTGGGCAATGCCTAGGCCTGCGACAGTCATATAAAGATTAACTCCTGACGCCCAGGAACTACCCAGCAATGTTCCTATTGAACTAAGTGCTTCCATTTTTTTGAAGTTAAAGTTATTTTATGACTGAAAGATAACAATGTCAAAGCGGATTTTAAATAGCAGGTAAATTGCTCTTTCCCATCAAATAGTTATCAACATTGTAAGCCGCTTGTCTCCCTTCCGCTATCGCCCAGACAATCAGCGACTGGCCTTTGTGCATATCGCCGGCAGAAAAAACGCCTTTGGCTTTGGTCATAAAGTGCTCGTCGGTTTTAACGTTACCACGAACATCATATTCAACGCCAAGGTCAGTAAGAAGCAGGCTGTGTTCGGGGTGGATAAATCCAACTGCAAGAAGTGCTAGATCAGCCTCTATTTCAAATTCGGAATTTTTAACTTCTTTCATAATGGGGCAGCCTTTGGCATTTTTTTCAAATTCAACGCGCACACAAGTTAATTTTTTAAGCATACCGGCCTCGCCGATAAATTTTTTAGTAAGAATACTCCAATCGCGGTTAGCGCCTTCTTCATGGCTGGTTGAAGTTTTCAAAAGCAAAGGATATTTTGGCCAGGGAAAATCTTCTGTGCGGCATTCGGATGGCTTTGGCATAACTTCAATCTGAACAACACAGGAAGCGCCTTGCCTGTTTGCTGTACCAACGCAATCTGCTCCTGTATCTCCTCCGCCAATAACTACAACTTTCTTTCCTTTGGCATCAATTAATCCCTCGCAGAACCCAGATTGATGCATTTGTATTTCTGCTCGGGAGGCTCCCTTGGAGGTCGGCACCTTATCAGCAGGTATTTTTTCTTTAGCAACTCTTCTATTTGATTGTGTAAGATAATCCATAGCAAAATGGATACCGGATAATTCTCTACCTTCAATTTTAAGGTCACGCGGTATACGCGAACCGCCGGTTAAAATAACTGCGTCAAAATCTTTTTTAAGTTTGCTTGCTTTTATATCAACGCCTACATTTACATTTGTCACAAATTCAATGCCTTCTTTTTCTAAAAGATTAATACGTCTATCAATAATCCACTTCTCAAGTTTAAAATCAGGAATGCCGTAGCGTAAAATTCCGCCAACTTTATCATCCTTTTCAAAAACAGTTACGTTATGGCCGGCTTTGTTTAATTGCGCTGCAGCAGAAATACCAGCCGGACCTGAACCAATAACTGCTATTTTTTTTCCTGTGCGCGTTTTAGGCGGATTTGCACGGATAAAGCCTGCATCAAAACCATATTCGATTATGGCTAGTTCGTTTTCTCTTATTGTTACTGGGTCGTCATTTATTCCTAATACACAGGCATATTCGCAAAGCGCAGGGCAAAGCCTGCCTGTTATTTCCGGTAAATTGTTTGTCGCATCAAGCAATTGGAATGCTCTTTTCCACTGGTTACGAAATACCAAATCATTCCATTCGGGAATGTAATTACCAATCGGGCAAGCGAAGTTGCAAAAGGCAGTGCCGCAATCCATACAGCGCGAAGCCTGCTCTTTAGAAGTTTCATCTGAACGCGCAACCGCAACTTCCTTATAGTCCTTAACGCGCACGCAGACAGGACGATATTTTGCGCTTTGACGTTTTGTTTTTAGAAATCCTCTTACATCACCCATTTTTTTATTAATTATTGACTAATCCAGCCTCCGCTATCCATCAGGATGGCCATTCCTATTCCTTGTTAAGGAAGGGGCCTATATACATTTTAAATTTCATTACGCAACAAGTGCTTATGAAATTTAAAACGACTCCGGCTGGACAGCTTCAGTGCAAATTTACAGAAATACTGCAAATTTGCACTTCGCTAGCCATCCGACACCTCTGCCAAATCCAATTTCCTCTCAAACTTCTTTGCCGAGAGAATGCGCTTATATTCCAGCGGCATAACTTTGACAAATTTTTTAGCTTCTTTTTTAAAGTCATCAATTAATCGCTTCGCGACTGTACTGTTTGTGTATTTGTAATGGCTATGGAGTAAATTATAAATATTTGTTTCATCTTCTTTGGAAAGAGCTTCGAGCTCTACCATTTCCATATTGCATTTTTGCCGGAAGTTTCCTTCTAAATCATACACGTAAGCAATGCCTCCGCTCATTCCGGCTGCAAAATTCCTTCCGGTTTTGCCGATTATAACCGCAATGCCGCCTGTCATATATTCGCAGGCATGATCTCCAACCCCTTCAACCACAGTGTGCAAACCTGAATTTCTTATGCAAAATCTTTCCCCGGCAACACCTCTGATATAAGCTTCTCCGCTGATTGCGCCGTAGAATGTGGTATTACCCATAATAATATTATTCTCCGGTTTAAAATCGCTTTTTTTATCAGGATAAATTATAACTTTTCCTCCTGATATGCCTTTACCGACATAGTCATTTGCCATTCCTTCAAGCTCAAAAGTAATTCCTTTGGCTAAAAATGCAGCGAAGCTCTGTCCGGCAACTCCATTAAATTTGCATTTTATAGTATTCTCTTCAAGCCCGCTTTCGCCATGCGCCTTTACAACTTCACCGCTAAGCATTGCGCCGGTTGTTCTATCTGTATTCTGGATAGGTAGTTCAATATTAACGGATTTGGAATTTTCTATTGCGCTTTTGGCAAGCTTAATAAGTTTTAAATCCAAAACTTTATCAATACCATGGTCTTGTTTAACCTGACAATGAGTGCCAACCGTTGCCGGAACATTCGGCTTATACAAAATTTTAGAAAAGTCTATTGTCTGCGCTTTCCAAAGTGAATTTTCAGAATTAGCTTCAAGCAGTTCAACTCTGCCAATCATATCGTCTAATTTACGCATGCCTAAGCTAGCCATTATTTCGCGTAATTCCTGCGCTACAAAATTAAAGTAATTTATCAGGTATTCCGGCCTGCCACGAAATCGCTTTTCAAGGATTTCGTCCTGCGTAGCAACGCCAACAGAGCAGTTATTAAGATGGCAATGCCTAAGCATTACACATCCGCAAACAACTAAAGCTGTCGTGCAAAAACCAAACTCTTCTGCGCCTAAAATTGCGGCAATTGCAACATCGCGGCCGGTGCGCATCTGTCCGTCTGTCTGCAAGCGCACGCGGGAACGCAAATCATTTAAAACAAGCGTCTGATGGGTTTCTGATAAACCTAATTCCCAGGGAAGACCTGCATGTTTAATTGAGCTTAAGGGCGATGCGCCGGTTCCTCCGTCTCCTCCGGAAATTAAAATCATGTCAGCGTGGCCCTTGGCTACACCCGCGGCAATTGTGCCAACACCGATTTCAGAAACAAGCTTTACACTTATGCGCGCTTTTGGGTTTATATTCTTTAAGTCGAAGATTAACTGCGCTAAATCCTCAATTGAATAAATATCGTGATGCGGCGGCGGTGAAATTAAGGTAACTCCGGGAGTAGTGTAACGAGTGCGCGCAATTATTGCGCTAACTTTATGCCCAGGAAGCTGTCCGCCTTCGCCAGGCTTTGCGCCCTGGGCTATTTTTATCTGAAGCTCATCCGCGTTAACCAGATAATTTGCAGTAACGCCGAAGCGGCCTGAAGCAACCTGTTTTATTGCGCTTCTTAAAGATTCGCCGCTTGAAAGCGGATGAAACCTTTCCGGGTCTTCTCCGCCTTCTCCGGTATTTGACTTTGCGCCTAATTTATTCATAACCAGCGCGAGGGTTTCATGCATAGAGCGACTTATTGAGCCAAAGCTCATTGCGCCGGTTACAAAACGTTTAAATATTTCGCTTGCAGGCTCAACTTCCTCTAGCAAAATTGGTTCAGTTTGCTTAAATTTAAGCAAACTGCGTAAAGTAGCCGGGTTTTTTGATTGGTCGTTTATAAGCTTTGTAAATTCTTTGTATTTATTATAATCATTAAGGCGTGTTGCATCCTGGATTGCGGCGATTGAAAGCGGATTCCAAAGATGGAATTCTCCGTCTCTACGCCATTGGTAATTTCCGCCTACAGCAAGTTCTGTATTAAATTGTTGGCCTTTTAAAAAGGCTTCCTGGTGGCGCAATAACGCCTCCTGCTCAATAATGTCAAAACCGACTCCTCCGATACGAGAAACAGTGCCGCCAAAACTTGTATCAATAACTTCCCGGCTTATGCCTAAAGCTTCAAAAATCTGCGCGCCGCGGTAGCTCTGTAAGGTAGAAATTCCCATTTTGGAAAGGACTTTTAAAATTCCTTTCTCAACTGCGTGGATATAATTGTGCAAAGCCTTAGAAGTTTCTAATTTTACGTCTCCTATTTTAACCAAATGCTTTACAGCTTCATAAGCAAGATACGGATTAACACAGTCAGCGCCGTAACCGAATAAAAGCGCAAAATGATGCACTTCGCGCGGCTCAGCACTTTCAACAATAAGCGCAATCTGCGTGCGCAAAGCTTTTTTAACCAGATATTGATGAACAGTTGAAACGCTTAGCAATGCCGGAAGAGCAGCGTAATCTTTACTTACGCCTCTATCGCTTAAAATTACTGCCA
>JAQVOZ010000108.1 GCA_028702365.1 Candidatus Omnitrophota bacterium
GTCATATTTGTTGCGCGCGGCGATCTTAAGACGTGGCCATTTTTCGGGATTTTTACTCTGCTTTCCCAGACCATTTTTGTTAGTAGAAATACGATTTCCGGGTTACGGGAAGAAATAGGTCGCATAAGTTTTATGCTCAAAAACGGGATAAACATTATGTTCTTTCCCCAGGGCACAACCACAGATTCTCCGCAGGATATCTTATTTAAATCTTCTTTTTTCCAGGCGCCTCTTGTGAGTAATTCAACGATAGCTACGTTTGTGATAAGATATAAAAAGATAAACAACCAGATTGTAGATGAAACAAATAAGGATTTTATTTTTTGGTACGGTGATATGGATTTTATTCCTCACCTGGTTTATTTTTTAGGGTTAAAGAATATAGAGGTTGAGCTGGAAATTCTAGAACCAATTGAAGCTACTATGGGCCGCGACAGGAAGTCATTAAGCATGCTTTCGCAGGAAGCAATTAAAACTAGATTAGGAGAGAAACAAGGAGTAAGCAAGCTATGAAAATGAAAGTAGAACGCATTATCACTCTTGCTGATGGAATTTTCGCTATAGCGATGACTCTTTTGGCTGTCACTATCGACCTTCCGAAGAAAAGCAAAGAACTTTCAATGGAAGGATTGCATAGATTTTTATTTGGGCAGTCCCAGGAAATTTTTAACTACGCTTTAAGTTTTATGCTTTTAGCTTTATTTTGGATAATACACCATCATCAGTTTCACTACATAACACATACGAACAAAAAACATCTCTGGATAAACATATTAATATTTATGTCAATTACGCTGGTTCCTTTTTCAACTTCCCTGGCAGGAGATTTCCCCGCAGACTGGATGGCTCAAACTTATTTTAATTTAAATATGCTGATAATGGGGATATTATTTTATTTAAACTGGGCATATGCAACAAAAAATAAACATCTGGTTGAAGCATCTTTAGCTGAAAGCGAGATAGCACTTGAGAAGAAAAAACTTTTGGTAACTCCTTTTGTTGCGCTTCTTGCCGGCATAGTTTCTTTTACCCGGCCCCATATTTCTATTTATGTCTATCTATTAATTCCGTTAATATTATCGTTACGGAGATTTAACTCCAAAGAAGACTAAATATAGAGATAAATATTTTGTTATCCGTTACCCACTAAGGGAGGTAAAAATGTCCGAATTAAGGTATAATCTTATTTCCGGAGAATGGATAATAGTTGCTACAGAACGTGCTAAAAGGCCGAAAGATTTTGTCAAAGCTAAAAAAGAACAAGTGCCTTTGCCTGAATATAAAGAAAATTGCCCCTTTTGTCCCGGCAATGAGAATCAAACGCCCGTTGAGACGTTTCGTTTAGGCGGTTCCGGGGCATGGAAGGTGCGTTCGGTTTATAATAAATTCGGAGCAGTTTCCAATGAGGAAAAAAAGGAAAGGCGGATTAACGGTTTATATAATTCCATGGGCGGATTCGGTGTGCATGAAGTAATAATTGAACATCCGCGCCACAATAACTGTATTGCCTTAATGAGCAATGAGGAAGTGGAGAATATTTTAAAGGTTTATAGAGAGCGGTACTTAGCTGTTTCTGAAATAGAAGGTATAGAAAGCATAGTGATATTCAAAAATCATGGCCCTGCCGCAGGTACTTCTCTTGAACATCCGCATTCGCAGCTGATTGCAACTCCGGTAGTTCCGCCGCAAGTGCGCGGCCGGCTTGAACAGGCGGTAAGTTTCTTCGATCTTAACGGCCGATGTGTGTTTTGCACGATGCTTGAAAGCGAACTTAAAGAAAAAGCGAGAATAGTTTTAGAAACAGATAATTTTGTCGCTTTTATGCCTTACGCTTCGTTTACCCCTTTTACAATCTGGATTTTTCCACGCCGGCACAGCGCTTCTTTCGGTGGAATAAACGATAGAGAAATCAGCGATTTGGCCGAAAATTTGAAAACTATTTTAGGCAAACTGTATTATGGTTTGGATAACCCGGATTTTAATTACTCTATCCGTTCTACTCCGGTAGGGGAAAGGGGAACAAGTTATTTTCATTGGTATCTGAGTATCATTCCCAGATTAAGCCAGCCTGCAGGGTTTGAGCTTGGCTCAGGCATGTTTATTAATACCGCGCTTCCCGAACAAACGGCAGAATTCCTGCGCCAGGTGCAACTTACCTAAAAATTACCTCAAAATATCTTGACGGGCGTAGGGACTGTGGTATACTTACTACAAATACTATAAATGAAGTAAATAACATACTTAATGTAAATACATTAAGTATAAGTGCTATATTTATAGGAATATATAAAATTGTGCCATTGTTTGCGATAGGTTTATGTTTCACGCGGCGCACGTTACCGGAAACCGTATCCGGATAGAATATCTAACGGTTTTACGCTGAAAAGCTAAAAAAGATTATGCATTCACGCCATTCAACGAGAACCTTGCCTAAGGAAGAAAAACTGATTACCTCCAGGGAGATAGCTGATAAATTTAATATCAGCTACCCTACGGTAACGCACTATACAAATATGGGTTTTTTCAAGGTGGTTGCCAAAAGGGGCAATAAGCGGCTTTATGGTGAGGATGAGGTAAGGGGTTGCCTTGCAAAAATAAGAGAGAAAGTAAACGAAGGTTACCCTTTAAGGCTGATTCGAGACAGTTTGTTCAAGGTTTAAATGATTTATAAAATTTTATCTCTTTTTGTGGCGGTTACGGTCTTGCTTTCGACTATTACGCCTTTTGCTATCTGCCAGGATAACGGCGCAGTCGTGGCTATTTCTTCTCTTAGCACAGCGATAGATACGGCATTTGAAAATAATAAAGACATAAAAATCCAGGAGAAGGAATTGAATATCGCCCGCGCAAATATATTGGGAGCCAAAAGCGAATTCCTTCCGCAGTTAAATTCGCAGGCTTCATATACTCATAATGGGGCAGTTCTCAATGTGGGTTCTTCTATTATAACGAGCACGAAAAAAGATTTAGGCGTAGTTACCGGTTACAATAATGATAATAAGATTGGCGTTTCTGTGGATCAGATTGTTTATAACGGCGGTGCGAACACTGCAAATTTAAAACAAAACCAGCTTAATTTAAAAGTAGCAGAGCAAACTCTGCGCGCGACAAAGCTTGATGTGGAGTTTGAAACAAAAAGGCTTTATTATGGCCTGCTTCTTGCCTATGAGACTTTACGTATAACCCAGGAATTGGTAGACCAGGCCCAGCTTCATTACGAAAATGTAAAAGATAAATTTGGGCATGGAACGGCTTCGCGGTTTGATTTGCTTCAATCAAAAGTTCATGTTGCAAAATTATTGCCCGAGCTTGTAAAAGCGAGAAATGCCGTCAAATTAATGAAAGAAGATTTAAAAAAGATACTTGGCGTGGACATGAAAGACACAATTGATGTAAGAGACATGCTTAGCTATAAGCTCGTATCTTTAAATGAGAAAGAATTTTTGAAAGAAGCGTATCTAAATAAACCGGAAATGATTCTGCGGTCTTTAGGGATAGATATAAGCGAATGGGGCATCAAACTGGCCCGTTCGAATGGCCTTGCGCAAATAAATGCCAGTTTAGGCTATAACTATCGCTCCAATGATGTAGCTGATATGTTTAATAACAGGCATAGCAACTGGAATGCGGGAGTAGCCGTGCGCATGCCGATATTTGATGGTTTTTCTACTAAAGCAAAAGTTGACGAGGCAAAAGCAAAATATGCCCAGGCAATTTTATCAAAAGAAAATTTAAGCGATCAGGTAAATGTTGATATTAAAAAAGCCTGTCTTGATTTAAAAGAAGCCTTTTCAATAATAAAATCCCAGCGCGCTAACATTGTAGAGGCAAAGGATGCTCTTAGGATTGCCGAGGTAGGTTACGACAATGGCGTAGATATAAATCTTGATGTTTTAGATGCACAGGTATCTTATACCCTGGCAGGCATGCTTCTCTGGAGAGGGGTGGCATTGTTGATTCTCAATGGATTGACGATATCTCCGTTCCCAAGCAATTACCTGAAGTACTTTACAAGTTTCCTTCCTGGAGGGAATGCCGATTCCTCCACTGTCTTCACTGTGACCATGCTTGTGGGTGTGCTGGCTTCCGGGATTTTTGTCCTGTTGCGTATCATCGACAGACGGAAGAAGAAGGCGAAGCATTATGAAGTTGAGTCGTTCGCGCTCATGATTTCAAAGAGCCTTGCCATCTCTGTTGTCATCCTTATCCTTTTCTTTCTTCTTGGCGAGCACAAGGGTATCCCCGTCGTGCTTATTCTGGCGTCGGTGATTGTGTTTGTGTATAGTTTTTATACCTCCAGGACTGTTCCTGGCCGTCACTTGTATGCTTTTGGAGGAAATGAGAAGGCTGCGAAGTTGTCAGGGATTGACACGAACAGAGTATTGTTCTCTGTATATTTGAACATGGGCTTTCTGTCTGCCATAGCAGCCTTGGTGTGTGTGGCCCGGTTTAACTCTGCCGCCCCCACAGCCGGACAGAACTATGAGCTGGATGCCATTGGGTCGTGCTTTATCGGAGGAGCCTCGGCCTATGGTGGTATAGGAACAGTGGGAGGGGCTGTTGTTGGTGCCATCTTCATGGGGGTTCTCAATAATGGCATGTCAATTCTTGGAATCGACTCGAACTGGCAGAAAGCGGTCAAGGGTCTTGTGCTTCTTGCCGCTGTCGTCTTTGATGTCCTGTCAAAGAAACGAGTGAAAAACAACTAGGAGGGGCTTGGATGTTGATATATAAGGTTGAGGACAAGGAGTTTCTTCCCTATGGGAAGGTCATCACAGGATTATCTCCTGCATCGCTATTAAAGAGATTGGATGAAATTTCCCCAAAACCCAAAGCATCCGTGGTGTATGTGCCGGATGTGAAGGAACTAGATGCTGATCCAATTGCTAAGACCCTCTCCTTGAATGTCTATGGAGGCATGCCAATCCAGATTGGTTATTGTAATGGAGACAACACCAAGCTGAACTGTCTTGAATACCATAGGGGCAGTGAGATCAACATTCCTTCGGATGATATGGTGCTATTGCTTGCCTTGATCACTGATTTTAAGGAAGGGAAGCTCGACACAGCGAAGGTTAAGGCGTTCTTTGTGCCTCGAGGCACTATCGTCCAGATATATGAGACATCGCTTCATTATGCGCCATGCAATGGAAACAATGAGGGATTTCGAGTTATTATAGTCCTGCCAAAGGGTACGAATTCCAAAAAACCGGATATTACCGAGAGGACCCCTGAGGATAAGTTGCTTTGGGCTTGTAACAAATGGCTCATTGCCCATCCTGATTCGGCTGAGGCAAAAGACGGTGCATATATAGGGCTTGTTGGTAAGAATATTGATATTACACAAAAATAAAGAGGAGCAAATATGATTCAGAATATTCCGGAAGTGAAATTGGGTTTGATTGCGGTTTCCCGCGACTGCTTTATCATCTCTCTCTCTCAGAAGCGGAGAAAAGCCATTGCCGACCTTTGTAAGGGTGCGCTCTATGAATGTCCGATTACAGTCGAGAATGAGAAGGACGTGCTTGTAGCGGTTGAG
>JAQVOZ010000003.1 GCA_028702365.1 Candidatus Omnitrophota bacterium
CATTAGGCGGGAATGTGTAAATAACAGCGAAACCTTCCTCCAACAATTTTGCATTTACTAATGTATTCCCAACGAAACAATAACCGAGCAGGCGTTTGTATTTATCGGTTTTTTCTACGTCAAATTCTATGCGCACGATTTTATTCCTTACAAGGTTTTCGTTAAGCTTTTTCGCTTCCAGCGCAAAGGGCTGTGGTTTGTAGGAAAAACGGCCATTTTGTTTTATTTTTATCTCAGGGGTGTCTATACCTATATAACGCAGGGTTTCTCCGTTTTCGAGCCTTACAGTATCGCCGTCAATTACTTTGGCTACTCGTATGCGTGAGTAGTCATAATTTGTGGTGCAAGAACAAATAAAAATTAGAGAAAATCCAACCAGAATTTTGTTTAGAGTTTTTTTGCTGTTCACTGCAGGTCTTGTACGATTTTAACGAAGATTTTTTGTGCAAATTGCGGCTTTGGAAGAAGATATTTACGCGCGGAAATCTTTAGTTTTTGCATTGACGGGCTTATAGTATCTATCTTGATGGTTACGTCATTATCCGTTACTTTTGCTTTTATGAGCCCTTTTGATTCATTTGAAGACAATATTTCAGCTTTTAAATTCTGTAATCTATCGATTGAAACATCCCAAAGGGTGCGGTAATCGCATTTTACTTCCCCGATTGCCGAGTCGTTGCTTAGGGTATAACCTGCAACCACGCCGGTACCTACAAGAATAGGGACGCATGCGTTAATTGCGCATAAAGAAAAAAACATAACACCCAAATAAATAATTTTTTTGAAGGAAATGCTTTTGGGGCAAGATTTATTCATGAAAATAATTCTTAAGGGCGTTCTTTGGAAAAATGTTTTGCAAAAAAATTACCCAGAATTTGGAGTTCTCTTTCTGCCGGTTTACTTAAATTATTTCCCAAAGAAAAATTAAATCCATTTATCGCAAGAAACAGTATATCAGAGCAATTTATGTTTTGCAAGTATTCAACAACAAGTGAAAGCGAGCCGTCATGAGTTAGATGTAAAGATAAATCTTTAATGTTATCCGGAGTAAAACAGCCAAATGTTTGCGTGGGGTTAGAAGCGCAATCGGCAAAAATAACAAGTTCGGGCTTCTCTTTTTCTATTTTTCCTAAGTAATTTTCAACCGCAGAGCCCGCGCTTATTGTTTTAAGATTGGTTGTATCTTTTATTTTTTCGGTTAAGTATATGCCTAATCCGTCATCGGATTTATTTATGTTCCCAATGCCGACGATAAGCGTTCTTTTATGTTTTTTTATCTTATCTTTTAATGATTTTAAGATATTTTTTTCCTCCTCAGTGGGTATCGCAATGTTGTGTGAATTTAGTGCGGACAATAATTCGCCAAAACCGGTAAAATTGATACAGGCGAGATTAAGTTGTTTTGCCTCGCATATAAGGTCAGGCCTGTCGTCTACATAGATTATATCTTCGTATTTATGCCCGCTTATTTTCCTAAGCAGCTGATAAATTTCTTTTTCCGGTTTTAGCGATTTTGCCTTGTAGGACAGTATAAGCCCGTTAAATAACGAAAAAACATCCGGATATTTTTTATGCAGGTATTCAAAATGAAGTTCATTTATGTTGGATATAAGATAGACAGGATAAACATAGCTTAGCCTTTCCACCAGGCCTACGACATCTGTATTTAATGAAAAGATGTCGCACCAATTCTCTATGAATTCCTCGTAAGTAGCTGACAGCTTAAAGGCATTTTTGAATTTTTCATAAAACTCACGTGCGCCTATCAGGCCTTTTTCGAAATCCTTGGCAAAATCGTTAAAAAAAAGCTGATGGATTATTTCTTGCGATGATGTTTCAACCCTTGACTCAATTTTCTTTAAGGCAATATTATAGTCAAAATCGAATAAAACTTTTCCCAGGTCAAAAGCAAAGCATTTCATATTTTGTCAGGCTGTTTAAGAATAGCAATTTTATGAAGTAAAGACTGCTTCTCTGCGGCACTTAGGGCAAAGAACGCTGAAGCGGTCGGCTCGTTGAATCGGCCCTTCTTTTTCGGGTATTTCTGCGTTTATTGAAAGAGCTTTTTGGTTAAACGCAAGCAGGGTTGTGTTTGGCGGATATAGGGCCCCAAGTTTTTCTATCGTCCAGCTTAAATGGTCGCGGCAAGCAAAAGGCGCGTTGCAATGTTCGCAAAAAATCATTTCTTTTTCAATTGTCTGGCGAAGCGTGCTTCTCTCTTCTGTAGTTGCAATGTCGAATTCGTTTGAAAGCATTATTCCTTCAACGCTTACGCAGTTAAGTTCGCATTGTCCGCAGGCAATGCATATATCCCAGTTAATAGTTAAGATACGTTTTGCTTTATTTCCGGTTCTAACATCTTTAAAAGTTAATGCTTTCGTAGGGCAGACGTTTACGCAGGCGGTGCACCCAATACATTTATCTTCGTAATAGTAAGGCCTTCCGCGAAATGAACTGAAAGGGACAAAGGGCACTTTCGGAAATTTGGTTGTATACGGTTTGGTAAAAAAAGATTTTAAGGCGCCCTTTATTTCTCTTAATTTTGGATATTTCATATTTTTATGTTATTTGTAATCATTACCCAGGCTTTTGTCGCACAGTTTTACATTTGCCTTTAAGGAAGCGCGCGCAAGTGCGTGGGAAGCCGTGGGCGATATAAAAAGTAAAAAAATAATCGTTAATATGCATTTTACTCCGGCAGTATTCAGCCCGATAATGAACAATGTTCCAAGTAGTATGCTGCAGGTTCCAAAAGTTACGCATTTAGTCGATGCCTGCAGCCTATTGTATACATCCGGCAGCCTGATAAGGCCCAGGCAGCCTATAAAATCGAATATGAGCCCGGCTGTTATAAAAATTATCCCCAGTATATTATTCATCGAAGTCTTTGCCCTCCAAAAACTTGGTAAAAGCCAATGTTGAAATAAAGCTTTGCAGCGCCCATGCAATACCTATATCCATATACCATGTTCTTTTGGTGCTTATGCTTAAAAGCGCACATATGCCTATTATTAGTATTCCAAGCATGTCCATTCCGGCTATTCTGTCGGCACTGGTTGGGCCACGCAGGACACGAAAGAGGCAAAAAAATGCGCATAAAAGAATAATGCTTATGCCGCGCTTTAGTAACCATAGAAACGGCAGCTGCTGGTAAATAAGTATTTCTAAAGGGAAAAATGCTATTAGCGCAAGTACTATTAATATTGCCGCAAATCCTATTAGGTAACGTAATGTTTTCATGGGTTATTCAAAAATTTTTATAATTATTTTTTCAAACCTTTCGATGATTTTTTCTATTTTTTTTCTGTCCATCTGTTTGATGTCAATCCAATGCAGATATATTAAACCTTTTTCCTTTTCGATATCTATGGTTATCGCACCCTTGGCAAGCGTTAAGCTGTTTGCAAGGTAGGTTAAGCCTATATCTGTTTTTAGGTTAGTTTTAAATTTTAAAACCGCCGGATTTAAAGGTATATCTCTTGCTATGAGCCGCGCCATCATTTCAATATTGATTTTAAGGCATTCCCATGTGCACAAGCCCAAAAAACAAATAAACCAAAGATAGCGTTTGTATTCCAGGAATAAAGCCGGACGCCCCGTAAACAAATCTCCGCATAGGAGGGTTATAAAAAAAGCCACAGCCGCACCTACCAAAAGATTTTGCCAGTCCAAAAGGCTTTGCCAGCTGGGTGAATAGCACAAAAATATCCAGACGAGAAAGCAAAAAACAAATAATACTAATTTATTTTTCATATAAAGCCTGCGTTACCAAATCGCTATATTTCATGCCTCTGGTTAAGCTTTCCTGTGCCGGTTTTAAAAAATAATCCGCAATTTTAGGCATCATCAGCACTGCGCCAAAAATACAGATAATTGAAAGCGCAATCATCGAAGATTTCATGAAAATTGGCACTTCCCGGATATTTTTATTAATCTCTTTTAATTGTCCGAAAAAAGTATATTTTTGAAATTTCAAAATATAAGAAATCGTAAGAATCGCGCCAACAATAGCTAAAATGCCATAACCGACATAACCGCTTTTAATGCAGGCAGCGATAATCAATAATTTACTGAAAAATCCGGCAAAAGGCGGTATTCCGGATATGCTCATTGATGCCGCCAGCGAAGTTGCTGAAGTCGTCGGCATTTTTGTCCGTAGCCCTCCAAGCTTTTCTAAGTCTCTAGTGCCTGTTGCGTATTCAATGGCGCCAGAGTTTAGAAATAGCAAAGACTTAAATGCGGAATGGTTAAATAAATGTAAAAGAGCTCCGGTTATTGCAAGGGGCGAACCAATTCCCAGGCCCAATATTATATACCCTACCTGGCTTACGGAAGAATAACCAAGTAATCTTTTTATGTCGTTTTGCCCTAAAGCAAGTAATCCTCCCACGATTATTGAAAGGGCTCCCAGAAACATAAAAAGCTGGCTAATTCCGCTGTTCATGCCGAAAACATTGTAAAAAATGCGGCATAACGTATATATGCCTAAGGATTTTATAAAAATTCCCGAAAGCATTGCCGAAATAGGTGCCGGTGCAGCCGGATGCGCATCGGGCAGCCAGGCGTGAAAAGGTACAATCGCTGATTTTATGCCAAAACCGGCAATGAACAAAACGCTCACAAAAGCAATAACGCTATTTATACCATTTTGGGCGATGGCTGATGCAATATTTGCCATATTCAAAGTAGAAGTATAAGCATATAAAAAAGCTATGGCGAGAAGTATGCATAAAGAGCCGACAACTCCGATAATTGTATACTTCAGGGAAGCTTCAAGCTCTTCTTTTTCCGTACCAAAGGCTACCAATGCATAGCTTGCTATGGAAGCTATTTCGTAAAAAACGAAAAGATTAAAAATATCTCCGGTTATAACAACTCCGTTCATTCCTCCGACCATAAGCATAAAAAGTGCGTAGAATTTATCTTTTGCGCTAAACCTGTTCATATAATTAACGGAAAAAATGTTTACCATAAAGGCGATAAAATTTACTATCGTGAGCATAAAAATACTTAGGCCGTCCAGAACCAAAGTTATCCCGCCGGGCATGCCCCAGCCGCCGACTTTGTATACTAATGCTCCGGTGTAATTGTGTGTCGTAAAAACGAAAAATAGCGAAAGAGCAAAAAGAAAAAAAGTAATGATAACAGAAAAAATATCGCAAAGCTTGTTTTTATTTTTCCCGGCGAGCGAAATAAAAAATGCTGCGCCAAGAGGTAAAATAACTAATAAAGGAATGAATTGCATTTTAGCCTTTCAGTTTATTGATTTTTGTAATATCGAAAGTCCCGTATTTTTCATATATCCTTATTGCAATGCCTACTAATAATGCTGTTGTTGCCAGGCTTATGACTATAGCTGTCATCGCCATTGCCTGCGGAAGAGGGTCAACCATATCTAAAATTTGCTGGTCTGGTGAATATAAAGGCGAACGGCCGTTCATTTTGTAGCCGAAAAGTATAAGGAAAAGATTAATTGCATACTCGCAGATTACGATGCCGATTATCATCTTTATGATGTTACGTTTACGTAAAATTGCATAAAGGCCTACGCAAAATAATATTAAGCATAAAAAATAAGTACTCATATTCTTTGTTATTTTTCTTTTTTTGGGGGCGTAAACTTTAATAGCACTAAAACTAAAAATATTCCGAACAGGCCGAGAGAAACTTCAAGCAATGCGAGCGCAACGTTTGAAATTGGAATAGTGCCCGCAGAAAGCAGCTTAAACGGTATACCTTTCGGCAGCCAGTTAGAGAAAAAATAACCGCCGAAAAATCCGAGCACTGCTATTGTCAAAAACATAAGCGCGCCGAGGCTTTCCAAAAATGATATCATTGGTTGAGGTACTTTTCTTAATATTTCTTCTTTTCCAAAAGCAAGCATCAAAAGTATGTAGCTAAGCGCGATAATAAAGCCTCCCGCGAATCCTCCGCCTGGTGAAATATGGCCGTGTAGAACTATGTAAATTCCGTAAAGCAGTATAAAACCTACAAGAAGGCGCGTGATGGTCTTAACTATCAGGCTCATTCCGTTATTCTGATTCATCGTCTTTACCTGCTTTTGTAAGTTTCCCCTTTTTACGCATTATCGCCATAATTCCTATTGCCGCTGCGAACAATACTGTGGCTTCGCCTAGCGTATCGTAGGCGCGGAAATTTAAATTTATTGCCGATACGACATTAGTTGCATGGATTGTTTTAAAAGTTTCGCCAAGATAAAAATTCGATGTTTTCATCAAAGGGTTTCCAAAGGAAGGCAGGCTCGAGATAGCTGCATAACCATAGCTTAAGAATATAACAAGAAAAGCTATGCAAGCTAAAGTGTTTACAAACCATCTACCCGATGTAGAAAAAGGAAGGTCTATCTTTATAGTCGCCCGGATAAGTATTATAAGGCATAAGATTTCAACTACAAGCTGTGTAATTGCCAGGTCGGGTGCTTTAAGGGCTAAAAAACTTATTACCAAGCCAAAACCAGCCACTCCTACGGCAACAACCGAGCTGAGCAGGTCTTTTACTTCAACCGCAACTATGGCTGCAATAATGATAAATATTAGAAGCAGGTTTATTTCAATCATATTATCTAAAAAATACGAAAAATAATCCCATTATACCTATAAGGCACCAAGTAAGATAAGTAGGCAATATTCCGTTGTGTAATCTTTTTAGTACATTAGATAAAACAAAAATTATTCTTTTTAATTCTTCGTATATATCAAATACTTTAGCTTCGGCGAGGCTGTAAATTTTCTTTAAAAACGGTATCTCGCTTATTGTGGCATAAAAATCCTCTATTTTTGCTTCTTCTTTCGGGTTTAATTCTTCTCCTCCCGTATATGTATCGCTTACCCGCAATTTTTGCGAAGAAAATTTAAAAACTATCAGGCCTATAACTATGCTGATTGCTATAAGAGCTGTTGCGCCTACAGGCTGCCATAAGCCAACCATATTAAAACTCCCTATAGCTTGCGTAATAAATTTAAGTATGGTTGAATAAGCAAATACTCCGAATATGATGCACAACAAAGCCAATATTATAACCGGAAGTAGCAGCGCAAAACTGCTCTCTTTTGCATGTTTTCTGGCATTTCCCAGAAATACGCTGGAAATTACTTTCAAAAAAGAAGCAAGAGTGAGTCCGCTTCCGACAAGTGCGCTTAATAAAGAAAGAGCGACGATTATTTTCAATGGATAAGAGCTAAGCGAATTCATAAAATCGCTAAGGCCCTGGTAAATCATCCACTTGGAAACAAATCCATTAAAAGGCGGAACGCCGGATATGGAAAATGCAGCCACCATGAATGTGATAAAAGTTATTGGCATATAACGAGCTAGGCCGCCTAAATTATGCAGTTCGCTTGTTCCGGTTTCATTTTCTACGTTGCCTGCATCCAAAAATAAACAGCATTTATATATGGCATGATTAATCATGTGAAAAAGTCCTGCGGCAATACCAAGAGGAGTTGCACATCCTATGCCAAGTACCATGTAACCAACCTGGCTTATCGCGTGATAGCCTAAGAGTTTCTTGATATCGTGCTGGATAAGCGCCATCATAACTGCACAGATTACGGTAATTGCCCCTATGATTATAAGTGTAAATTTCGCAGTTACATCAAGGAAAAACGAATCCTTTACTATTCGTACCAAGAGGTATATTCCCAAAAGTTTGTCTAATGAGGCCGGCAAATATGCTACAACAGGCAAGGGCGCGTTTTTTGCGGTTTCAGGAATCCATGTGTGCAGCGGCATGCACCCTGCCTTGGCGAAACACGCCATAGCTATGAAAATAAAAGAAATAAAAGAAAGATTATTATTTATAATCAGTTTATTTGCGCTTAAGCTCATAGACGATGTCAGAAAGTGATAAAGTAAAAATCCAAAAAGCAGGAATCCGTCGGTTGCACCTATAATGATAAAAGTTTTTTTTGCGATAGCGGATGCTTTTTCGTCGTCATAAAGATTTATTAATTTAAACAAGCTAAGGCCGAGAAAACCCCAGAAAATTGTAATTAATATCAAATTATCCGAGAATATAACACCGAAAGATGCGAGAGCGGTTAAAAGAACCCAGATGTAATAAGTGATCTTTCTATGTTTAATGAATTTCGCTGAATATATAGAAATAAGAACCGTGAACAAAACGATAAAAACCCCTATAAGTTTCGAAAGCGGGTCAAAAATAAACATATTCCTAAAATCCATATTCTTTTTTAAGTTTTTCGGTTTTTTCTATGGACAGTTTGATGAGGTCATCCCCGGTAAAAACCTTTTTACCGCCTTTTGTAAATACCGCGCATCTTTCGGTACAACAGTAACACGGGTCAACTGCAGCAAGTGTGAGTGCTGCATCCGAAATGGTATAGCCAGGCACAGTAACGATGTTGCTTGGAACATTTACAAATGAAGGTGCCCTTATTTTGTGCCTTACTGGCCGGTTTGTTCCATCGCTTCTGACATAATGAAAACATTCTCCGCGCGGGGCCTCCACCCTGCCTACGCCTTCACCTTCAGGTATGTCTCTTACTTCAACTTCTATGGGGCCTTTAGCAATTTTCGCCAGGCATTGTTCTATGATTGAGCAGGCTTCCAGCATCTCAAGCACTCTTACTATAATTTTTGCGTAAATATCCCCTTCCTGCTGTACGATAACTGACCAGCTAATGTCGTTATAAAAAGCATAAGCATCATCGCGGCGCACATCAATGTCAATTGCGCTTGCTCGTGCTGTTGGGCCTACTACGCCAAGAGATATACCCTCTTCTTTTTTCAGGATGCCTACGCCTTTTGTGCGTTTGCCGATTACCGGGTCGTCATTAACTACCTTTTTAAACATATCAAGCACAGGGCGCAGCTCCTTGATGGTTTTTTTTATAACCTGGTAATCCTCTTCTTTTATATCCCTTCTTACTCCGCCTATTTTCATCATTGCATAATTTTGGCGATTGCCCGAGATTAATTCAAATAAATCCAGAATAGGCTCTCTTGCTTTCCACGCCCACATCCAGACAGTGTTATAGCCTATGAAATGGCCCGCAAGGCCAAGCCAAAGCAGGTGTGAATGAATGCGCTGGAGTTCATCAATTATCATTCTGATGTAATTAGCGCGTTCAGGCACATTTATTCCCATCAGATCTTCTACAGCCAGGCAATAGGCAAAAGGATGGGAACTTGAGCATATACCGCAAATTCTTTCTACTGCGAAAGGAACCTGGTCCCAATGCTTTGCTTCTGCTATTTTTTCAATGCCTCTATGATTGTAGCCGATTTCTATTTCAAGTTCGTTTACGCGTTACCCTTCGACTATCAGGCGGAAAAATTCAGGTTCTTCCTGAAGCGGATGATACGGCCCTATAGGTATTACTTTTTTCTCACTCATTTTTATAATCCTTTCTTAGGGGGTAGCTATCTTTCGGCCAATCATCATCAAGCAAAAGATGTTTTAAATTGGGATGGCCTTTAAAATTTACGCCCAGAAGTTCATGGATTTCCCTTTCTACCCAGTCAGATGCCTTAAATAAATCAACAAGAGAATCTATTTCGGGATTGGTTTTATCAGTTATAAACACTCGGACATTAAAAAGTTCACCGGTTTTATCCATGCCGAAGTGAAATATCAATTCAAAATTTTTTTCATTATCTATACCGGTAATAGTTGAAAGCCTCATATTGAAATCTTTATAAAGCTTGCGCGCAACTTCTTTTAAATCGCTTTTATCGATTTCAAAATATACTCGTCTAGGGTTTTTTATTTCCCAATTTTTTAACATCGGCGCCAATTGATTTTTAACTTCGTCTTTTATCATTTCTGTCCTTTTTTATCTTTCGCAGTAAGTTTATTGATTAACTTGGCAATTCCGGCAATTATTGCTTCAGGCCTTGGCGGGCAGCCCGGAATATATACATCAACCGGGATTATTTCATCAAGAGCGCTAAGCATGGGATAGCTTCCTTTAAACATATTCTGAGAACACGGGCAAATTCCGACAGCAGCAACAAAAATCGGTTTTGGCGCCTGCTCGTAGAGGTTTTTAAGGATTTTTGCCGATTTTTTATTCATCGCGCCAGTTATAAGCAAAACATCTGCGTGGCGGATACTGCCTACCAGCTGTATGCCGAAGCGTTCGATATCAAACCTTGGGGTAAGGCAATCAAGGATTTCTATGTCGCAATTGTTGCACGAACCTGCGCTTAAGTGATATACCCAAAGCGATTTTGTAAGTATTTTTTCTTTTAATTTCATTATAGCCCAAATTGCGCCAACACTATACCTAAAATTCCAAGGGGTAGTAGCCAAAACCAAAAGAATCCCAAGGCATCTTTTATCCTCATTCGCGGATTTATGTTTTTAATTACAGACATTATAAAAATAATAAGGATATATAGGCAAAAGAATATCAAATATTTCAAGAGCGTAGACTGCGTATGTACCTTTATGAATAAGGAAATTATAAACAACGGTAAGGAAAAATAAAGCATTAATTTGGATATTTTATAGAAACCCAAAAGCGGGCCGGAATATTCAATCACTGTGCCAGCCATTATTTCCTGTTCTGCTTCAGCCATATCAAACGGCACGATGCATAATTTTGCCTGCGCGTAGAAAAGAGCAAGTATAAAGGCGATTATGCCTGAAGCGCTTGCTATATTTGGTTTGCTTAATATCTGAGTGGCGGTTATGTTTGCCAGCATAATTGAATTGCCGGATTTGATTATCGCAATTATAAGGCTTGTGATAAATACAAATTCATAAGCAAGCATAAGTTTTGTTTCCCTTGCTGCGCCGACAAGTGCCAACGGATTTTTTGAGGAAAGTGCCCCCAGTATAGTAAAAAGAGATGGTATAACCAGCAGATACAAAATCACTATGACATCGCCCATAAAACTTATATTTAAAAAATAATTATTTGCCAACATTACGCTTACCAGAATTACCGCCGCTAAATTTATTATGGGTGAAGTTATAAACAGGGTTTTTGCTGCATTGCGCGGTATTATTGTTTCTTTCAGGAACAGCTTCATTACATCGATAAAATTTTGATACCAGGGCGGCCCTACTCGGTACTGAAAGCGGGCAGTGAATTTCCGTTCAAGCCAAAAGCCCATTGCTCCTACAAAAAATGAAAAAATAATTCCCGGAAAAATCAAATATTGTGTAACTATCTTTAACATAATTATTTTTTCTTATAAAGCACTTTATCGTCAAGGAACCATTTTTTAGGATGTTTGACTGCGAGATGGTCAGAAACAACGTAAATGTTCTGAGCGATGTCGTCTTTGTCAATGTCCCGTATTTCTAATGCTTTATGCGGACAGGTTTCTTCGCACAAGCGTTTATCGCGCCCAGCGCAAAAATCGCATTTCGAATCAAGGAAATCCAGGAAATCTTCGAATATCACGCCGAAAGGACAGGCGTGCGTGCATGTTTTGCAGGAGGTGCATAAAAATTTTGCCCGCTTTATTATTTTATTCTCATCTTTAGAAAGCGCATTGTGGTAGCACGAATTAATGCAGGGGGCTTCTTCGCATCTATGGCAGACGACGGCAAAAGTTGCAAATTCCCGCAGCGCGGTTATTCCTTTATTTTGCGGATGATAAATATAGCTGCATTTAACCACGCATTCAGGGCAGTTGTCGCATTTCTCCAGGTCTAAAAATAATCTTTTCATTTTAGTCCCAAATATCCCACATATCTTTTATATCGTCGAAAATAAAAACGGGGCCATCTTTACATATATAGTATTTGCCAAGCCGGCAATGGCCACATTTACCCATGCCGCAGCTCATATTTTTTTCCATAGACAAGTATATGTTTTTAGGAGAAAATCCCAATTCCAAAAGCTTAAGGCTTGCGAATTTCATCATAATCGGCGGACCGCAGACAATGCCTTTTGCTTGCTTGATATCAAGGGGCAATTTCTCCAGAAGCGTTGTTACGATGCCGACATTTCCCTTCCAGGAGCTGTCAGCCCGGTCAACAGTTAATCTAAATTCCACATTCTTTGGTTTTTTAAATTCTTCAAGAAGGTATTTATATACAATATCCTGCGGGCTGCGCGCGCCAAGGCATATAACTATTTTCTTAAAATCATTTATGCGATTGTATAATGCATAGATTAGCGAACGCAGTGGCGCGAGCCCCACGCCTCCGCCGACTATCAGAAGTTCTTTACCTTTTAGGCTATCGACAGGATAGCCGTGTCCATATGGGCCGCGCATTCCCAACACATCCCCGATTTTTGCTTTATGGAAAAGTTCCGTTACTTTGCCTACTTTCATTATGGTTACCTCAAACGCATCTTTCTTGTTTGGGTCAGAAGATGGCGTAAACGGAGCTTCTCCTATACCAGGGTAGGTAAGTTCAATAAATTGGCCTGTTTCAAAAGAAAAAGATTCATGCGGTTTAAATACAAAAGTTTTTATAGCCGGAGTTTCCTCGATTATATTGGTAATTGTTGCTTTATTCGGCAGATATATATTCATTTTTTCGCGCTATTTTCATTCAGGGTTTTAAAAATTTTTCGTATATCGATTTTTGCGGGGCAGCTTTCAACGCATCTACCGCAGCCCGTACAGGCATATAATTTTATTCTTTCAGGGAAAAACTCGAATTTTTTAATATAACGGTTACGTAGCCTGTATTCACGCAGTCGAAGCGCGCTTGCTCCGCCTGCAACGCGGGTAAAGTTTTTATATTGGCAGCCGTCCCAAATTCTTCCTTTAAAATATCCGTTTTTATCCTTCGTATCAAACAAAAGAAAACAATGGCAAGTAGGGCAGTTCATAATACAGGAACCACATTCAACGCACCTTAAAGCTTCCTCTGCCCACAATTTATCACTATGGCCATTTTTAATAAGGCCATTAAGTAAGTTTTCGTTAGGAAATTCCAGCGCTTCTATCTGGCAGCGGAATTCTTCTACCGTGCGTTTTCGATTATTTTCACGCTCCGTCTGCATTCTGCTGCCGGCTTCCTCAAAAAGGCTTTTGTTTGATGCAATTGTTTCTTCTCCTTTTTTTGAACCGACTTCAATAAAATAGCCGTCAGCTATATGGGAAATATTTAAATCGAACGTTGTTTCCGGATATGGCATATTACCAAGAGCAAGGCAAAAACAGGTTTCCTTAAAAGAAGTGCAGTCGCTGGAAATTATAAGATTTTTTTCGCGCATTTGTTTGTAAGAGGCATCAATATCGCCTTCAAGAAAGACGTAGTCATGCATTTTAAGGGCATTTCCAAGGTCGCAGGCTTTTGCTCCTACTATGCAAAAAGGTTTTATTTCTTTGGATTTATCCGGGCTAAAATAATTATCGATATGTTCAATTGCAGGTGCGAAAAATTGCCTGATAGGTGTTACTGTGCGGTATTTCGAAAACTGAAAACTGCCTTTATATTCTTTCCAGAAATAATTCTTGCGTGTTTCCTGCGGCACAAATACTCTATAGTCCGCAGATAAATTATCAAGAAATCTTAAAAAGTTACTGTTTTTTGTATATAAATATTTGTTAGGCATTGGTATATTGTGAATTTTTTCACAATCAATTTCAAATAAAAAAAAAGAGATTTCAATAGTATAACAATAAACCCTTTTCTGTCAAGATAAAATGAAAAATTTCATTCGGCTAGGTACGTGTTTTATCAAGAATCTCTTTTTGCGTCTTTAGGGCTCGTTCAATGTCCTCTGTGGTTATAAAACCGCAATCTTTGAGTATTTCTCCGAGTATTACTCCCCTCTTCCAGTGTATAGTAAGCGCTTCTTCGAGTTGTTGTTCGGTTATTTTGTTCTGCTCAATCAGTATCTGGCCTATGGGTTTGTACGAACTTCTGAAAAAATCTTCCTTTTTGTATACCAGCAGGTCTTCTTTGCCGTCTAACGAAGTTCTTCTGTCTGCCATAAATTTGCTTCCCGGAACGGTTTTTAAATATTTTTTTACTTCTGCCACCCGCTCATTGATTTCTATCATACTTTTTAATTCGCTGGGTTTGGTTTTATTCACTACGGCTATTGTTATGCTCATAAGAGGCATTTTTCTTATTTGTTTTGCGCGGTTACGTGCAACTATAAAATTCTGTTCCCTGTCTTTTTTGGAGTAGTGATAAGGCAGGAGGTTATCAAACATAAAAATAAAGTAACGGCATATTTCCTTATATTTATCCGGCGTTGTGATAAAAACAAAATCATCTCCGCCAATGTGGCCTATGAAGTCATCTATGTTTCCGAACTTCTTAATCACGCTATAAAGTATATAGGCAGTTTGCATAAGAGCTTTGTCGCCTTTTATGTAGCCGTAAACGTCATTGAAGGATTTAAAATTATCGATATCTATGTGGGCAAAAGAAAATGTAATATTTTTTTCTACCCGTTCTTTTATCATATCTTCTATGAGCCGCGCGCCCGGCAACCCGGTTAACGGGCTCGAGTGAAAACTATATTGGGAGCGTTTTATGGCTATTTCTATGCGCGTTCTTAAATCAAGCGGGTCTGGCGGCTTTATAAGATAATCATCAACGCCTTGTTTTAGAGTAAGCAGCTGCTCTCTTAGCTGCCCTTTATTTATCAAAGTAATTATTGGTATAAGAGCAGTAAGAAAGTCTTCCTTAAGCAGCCGGCATATCTCTAGGTGGGATTTCGTTGCGGAATGCACGTCTATTATTATAGCGTCAGGAGATATTTTTTTGATTACGTTTATGCCGTCTATCTTAAGCTCGTGTATAAAAACTTCATATCCCCACCCATCAAAGCAGAAGTGAAGAATATCTCTTAGGTGTTTATCGGAAGATATAATTAAAATTCTTTTTACCTTTTTCATCTTATAGGGATATTATAGCAGGCATTTTAAAGGCTGCATCAGATTTTACAGGAAAGGCCTTATTCTAATATTTCTCGAATAAGCGCAAACACTTCCTCCGGTTCAATCGATTTAAGGCAGAGGAAATTGTTGATGCAATTATGGGCCAGGCAAATTTTACAGGAAACTGCCTTATGTATATAGAAAGATTTTTTCCCAAGCGGCCTCCAGCGTGTAGGTGACAGCCCCGGGTCATTTCTTCCAAAAATAGAAATTACAGGTACATCCAGGCTTGCCGCAATATGTACCGGCCCTGAGTCGTTAGATATAAATACTTTTGATTGTTTAAGCAAGGCGCCTATATCGGAAATACTCAAGATTCCCCGAAAATCTATTACTCCTTTTTCTTTTGCTAATTCCTCGGCGAACTTCCTTTCCTCTTTTGAGCTTATTATGATTACTTTTAAATTAGTTTTTTCTTTTATCAGTTTGGCCAGTTTTATGAAATTATCCTGCATCCAGCGTTTCGATGGGCACGAAGCCGAAGGATGTATTACGGCAAACTCATTATTTTTTATTCCATTTGCCAAGAGTAACTCTTTTATTCGTTTTTCCGATTCTTTTTTAATGGGGAAATGGGCCTGTTTTTCCGTAATCGGAATCCCCGCTTCTCTAAGGATATCGAGAGTGTACTCCAGTTCGTGTTTTTTGCCCTCATGTTTTTTGTCTTCTATTGGCTGGGTTAGTAAATGGCCCATTTTCCGGTTTAGGCCAATACGGTGCGTAATGCCGGAGAAAAATGCGAGCATATTAGAACGATTGTTGGGATTTAAGATAAAGACGGTGTCAAAATTCTTTTTACGCAAGGAAAGGCAGAATTTTATTGAAGAAAAAATACTTTTATGTTTATTATTTTTATCATAAATTATGATTTCATCCAGATAGGGATTACCTTCCACTACATCTTTTGTGTATGGCCTGCAAAGAAAAGCTATATGGCTATCCGGATAAAATTTACGCAAATTCGCTATCACGGGAGTTGAAAGGATTACGTCTCCCAATCTATCCGTACGCATTATTAATATTTTTTTGCGTTTTTGTTCCATGGTTATTTCTGCATAAGTTCATCCATGGCATCAAGAACCAATTGCGAGTCTATTTCCATGCATTCGTGGTTAAATTGACAGTGCGGCATATCACAGGGCGCGCAATCGAGGTCCTCCCTTTTTACTACAATATACTTGTCTGACCATGGGCCATATTTGTGGGCACTGGTTTGTCCAAACATAGCCACTATCGGCACGTCAATATAGCTTGCTATGTGCATTATGCTTGAATCTACGCATATGAGTAAGCGCGCATAATTCTTAAGGAGATAAAATACTTCATGGATTTTAGTCTTTCCTACAAAGTCGTTTACTCCTTTGATGCCTGGAATATCTTTGTAAAATTCCTTGTCTTTTTCCTGGCCCAATACTGCAACCGGGAAATGTTCAGTGAGTTTTAAAATAAGTTTTTTTAGAAGATTGTATGGGTAACGTTTTTGTATCGCATTCGACGCGCAGGCAATGAATATTGATTGTGGAATTTTTAGCGATTTCCATTTTTCTTTTTCGTCTTCCGTAAGCTTAAATTCTGCGGTTGTTGTTGCATTAAGTTTCGCAATATTTCTTATCAGGTAAAGATATTTATCCTTTGCGTGCAGCCCTTCAGGAAATTTCCGAAAAAAAGGGGTGTGCTTGCCGCCGGTAAATAAAGGTAAAAGGGAATTCTTAAAATCAACAATAAGGTCGTATTTTCCCCGAAGTGCCAGCGAAAATTCAAGTTTTTGCCTGGCCGGCCAGCGCTTATCAAAGAGAAGCGTTTTATTAACATAAGGGTGCCGCAAAAAAAACTCTTCAGTTTGCCTTGAGCAAATTAAAGTTAGGTTTGCCTGAGGATAATTTGAATGCACTTTATCAAGGGCGGAAAGTGTAAGAATCGAATCACCGATATTGCTTGGCAGATTTACTATTATGTTTTTAAACATTTTCCCAGAATTTCTTTTGCTTTAAAGAATACATCCTCTAGTTTTATGTTTTTCATGCAAAAATTGTCCTGACAGCTTATGTTATAGCAGGGTATCTCGCAATTGACGGACTTTTTTAAAATTTCAACTTTCATGCCGCGCGGCGCGCTAAGTTCCGATGAGGTTGGCCCGAACAATACAAGAGTATTAATTCCGAGAGAAGCAGATAAGTGTGCCGGGCCGGAATCATTTGAGATGAATAAGTCAACATTTTGTATCAATGCGGCAAGTTCCTTTATGCTTGTTTTAGCGCAGAAATTGTATGCTTTTTCCTTCATGTTATTGACAACCATATCGACGACTGGCATATCACCTTTTGTTCCGACAAAAAGAATGTTGCAATTTGCTTCTTTTATGAGCTTATCAGAAAGTGCTGCAAATTTTTCTGCTGGCCATCGTTTAAGCAGCCAGTTTGCGGATGGGTTCACGCCCACCAGATAGGTATGTTTTTGACGAATGGCTGCTATGTCGTTTCTGTATTTTTCCAATATCTGCTGTTTAACATATACCTTAGGGGCCTTGTCGGTAATATCAATGCCAGATTTTTCAAAGAGGTATAGATAGTAATCCTGCTTATGTATATCTTTTGCAGGAGGCGTAATCATTCTATTTACGACAAAAGTATTTTTACGCCGTTTGTATCCTATTCTTGTTTTTATTCCGGAAAGAAAACATATTAGAGCGCGGGTAAATGAGCGGTGTATAAGAAAAACCGTGTCAAAATTTTTTGCCCTCAATTGTTTTATGAATCGTAATTTATCTAAAAAACTTTTATGGCTTTTCTTTTCATCAAAGACCATTACTTCATCAACATAGGGATTATCGCTAAATATGTCTTTTACTCTTTCGGGCGCCATCACTGCAACGTATGATTGGGGAAATTTTTCCTTTATTGCTTTTATGGCGGGCGTTGTCATTATGGCGTCCCCTAGCCAGTTTACGCTTACAATGAGAATTCGTTTCATTTTAATACGGTTTTTTAGGTTTTTTAAAAATGTTATAGAATCCGCTCAATTTTGCCCACAGGCTGAATTCTGTATCGCGATCAGTTGCTTTTATTCTGCGCAGGGAAAATATGCTAAGTTTTTTTGAAAATCCCCGGTTGGTTGTGCAAGCGCAGAGATACCCGCTATCTTCAGTTTCTTTTAGAATTTTTTGGTCATATGCCCCGCCCGGATAAGCTAGCGTTTCTATCTGGGTTTTAAACTGCCGGGCAAGCGCATATTTTGATCCGGAAAGCTCTTTTTTGAGCTCTTCATTTGAAACTTCCGGAAGGTCGGGATGCGTCAGCGTATGCGAGCCTATGTTTATTTTTGTTCCCTTTAAAATTGACCGGATATCTGCCTCGGAAAGAAATTCTGGTTTGCCTATGCGGTTAACTGTCACAAACAATGTAGCAGGGAAATTAAACATTTTTAAAATTTTTACAGCTTCAAGATTATCTTTGTATCCGTCATCAATAGTTATTACAACCGAATTTCTTGGTATGTGTTTTCTGTCCTTTAGCAATCTGCAATAATCATTTAAGCTTATGACTTTATAACCCTTAGCTTTTATGAATTCCAATTGCTTGTAGAAATTTGCGTTGGATACAGCTGCGTAATCTTTTGTCCGGGAAGAGTCGAATGAATGATACATAAGTATAGGAGTAGTATAATGAAAGTATACGTACGCATAGAATGCAGATACTGCAGCTAGAATTATAGCCAGAATTATTCTTGGGCAAAACGCCTTCGATTGATTTCTATAAATTTTTGGTTCGCAATTTGATTTTTTAAGCTTCATAAGACTTCCTTGTATACTTTTTCCGTGTTTAGCGTCATATTTTCCATTGAGAAAATTTGTGCGTCTTCTTTTGCTTTTTTTGTTATTTTTTCACAAAGTGATTTATCCTGCATGAGCTTTTCCATTGCTTCTTTCAGGTAAAAACCTTCGTATTTGTAAAAAAGCAGGCCGTTCTCTCCGTTCTTTATTATTTCGGAAATAGCCCCGGTATTAAAGCCAATTACCGGTATGCCTTTTAAAAACGCTTCTATGATAACGTAGCCGAATCCTTCTTTTTTAGAAGGAACAATCAGTATGTCCAAAATATCAAGGAAGTCTTTTGCTTCCATGTCGAAAAACCTGGTTTTGTTTTCGATGTCAGTCAACTTGATTAATGTTTTTAATTCTTCTTCAAGTTTTCCTTTTCCGGACATTACAAGATAGGTATTGTCGTGGTTGTATGATAGAAGTTTAAACGCTTCGACTGCCAGAAAATGCCCTTTTTCTTCTGAAATTCTGCCCAGGATGCCTACGATAAAATCACTTTTTGTAAATCCGTAATCAGTTTTTGTTTTTTTCCGTCCATCAAATTCTTCACGGGAAACCCCGTTATAAACGACTCGTATTTTATCTTCCCGAATATTCAAATCCTGCGATAGATGGTTTTTTACGTTATTGCTTACTGCGATAGTTCGTAATCCCTCAAACTTTAACTGTTTTCTGGCCCGGCTTTTACGGTAAAAGCCATGAAAGGTGCTTATGTACGGAACCTTTGTGAATTTATATAAAAGAAACCCTAAGAATTGGGTGACGCGGCTGTTAGAGTGGATAATGTCGATTTTTTCTTTTTTTATGAATTTAACAAGAGCCAAAAAAGAAACTAATACTTTTATGCTGAATATAGATTTTGTTTTTATTGGTATAGTTTTGTAGCTTATGTTTTCTTCCGTAAGTTTGGCAAGCCATTCCCCGCCAGGCGCACACGAAACCCAGACGCTATGCCCGTTTTTCTTTAAACCTTTTGCAAGTGTCAAAACGTAACGGGAAATACCGCCGGCGTTTAAATGAGTGCAAATAAGTAGTATCCTCATCTTTTACTTGTTGATTTTAACGTTTTTCCGCAGCGGTTATTTCTTTAATTTGCGAAAACACTTCCTGCGCAGATATCTTCTCCATGCACAAATTCGTTTTATCGAGCTTGCATTTGGGTTTATAGCAAAAAGAACAAAGGAGTTCTTTGCATATTATGTAAAGATTTTTACTTTTAACTGTATGGCGGTTTGGGTCAGTTGGCCCAAAAAGGCCAATCGTAGGTATATCCAGCGCCTGCGCCAGATGAAGCGTGGCTGTATCGGGAGTAATAAAAACTTTTAACCGCTTAATTACTGAAGGCAGGTCGGAAAGGGCTGTTTTTCCGCATAAATTGATAGGCGCGCGGGCAGCCTGCGATTCTATCTCTTTAGCGATTTCGCAACTCTCAAGATCCCCCAGCAAGACGACTTTATGCGACAGCAAATTCTTATTTATGAGTTCAATGAGAGATTTTATCTGATTAACCGGCCAATTTTTGGTAAGCCATTTTTTAGAAGCCGACACATTTATGCCTATTAGATTTTCCTCATTCGCAAAAAATTTTTCTGAAATACCCGGTTTTATATCCCAAAAAACTAATTTTTTTTCTTTAATGCGGGTGCCAATAAGTTCCAGGATTTTTTCCTGGGAAGAAAGTGGATCGATATTTCGTACGTATCGTATGTGTTTTGTTAGCAAGAATCCCCATTTACGTAAATAGCCGAAGGAGTATTGCGGAAAGGTTAAAAAAGAAATTAAATGTGACGCGCGGCTGTTCTGCAGGTCCAAAATATAATCGAAAGCGCGCCTGCGCAGGTCTTTGGCTATTGATGAGATATTTTTCAGGCGCTTGTAATCGTTTTCCAGCGTTATTACGCTGTCGACATAAGGGCAGCCGTAAAGAATGGGGGCATATTTTTTAAGGACAAGAATGCTTATTTTTCCCTCAGGAAAACTTTCCTTTAGGGCCTTTAGCGATGGTAGCGCCAGGATAATGTCTCCCAGAGATGAAATTTTAATCACCAAAATACGTTTTAGGCGCAAGGCTTGTTTGTAAACCTGTTCTGTCTCTCTAAGAGATTTTTCCATTGAGTATAGTTTTTCGATTTTTTCTCTTGCGTTTTTCGCTATCATGTCAGCCAGCGCGGTATCATCAGCTAATTTCAATATGGCTTTTGCTATCGCCTCGCTGTTTTTTGGCTCAACCATTATGCCGTTTGTTCCGTTTTCAATTATTTCTGACACTCCGCCAACTTCGGTAGCAACTATCGGTATGCCGCAGGCTGAGGCTTCAAGTACCGCCCTCGGGAAAGCTTCATCTATGACAGATGCCGACACCGCTATTTTTGCCTCACTAAGGACGCTTCCAACGTCCTGCCTAAAACCAGAAAATTCTACGTTATGGTTTAAAGAAAAACGGTTGACTAATGTTTTTAGCTGCTGAAAATATTCCATTTTTGTTTTATCCGGAGCGCCTACTATTTTAAGTTTTAAATAGGGATTTTGACGCACGACTTTTTTAAACCCTTCTATCAGGTACTCATAGCCCTTAGAGGGAGTTATCCTTCCTATGCTTACGATAGTATTGCTTTGTTTTCTTTTGCTGCTTTCGGTAAATTTAAATTTATCCAAATTTACCCAACGGTTTATGACGACGATTTTTTCCTCCGGAACAAAGAATTTTTCTTTCATATGCCGCGCAACAGCCCGCGATGGGCAAATTACTATTTTACCCCAGCCCATAACTTCGCTGGGCCATTTACTTTTATAGATACCGTGGATAGTTGTGATGTAGCAGGCATTCTTTCCTCGGGATGCAAAAAAGCTGAGCCATCCCGGGACCCTTGAACGTGCATGAATAATGTTTACCTTTTCTCTGTCGATTATTTTTCTAAGTTTAGGGATAAGCAAGAGGGAAAAAAGCGATTTTTTATATACGGGCAATTCATAATGGGTAATACCTTCTTTTTCTAGTTCTTTTACCCTGCGGCCTCCTCCGCTTATAACGATGTT
>JAQVOZ010000109.1 GCA_028702365.1 Candidatus Omnitrophota bacterium
CCGGCGGGCTTGCGAGCCTTGCTTTTTTGCTTTTAATGATAGGCGCTATTTCAAAAGCAGGCTCTATGCCGTTTCACAGCTGGATACTCGACGCTGCAACCCAGGCGCCGCTTCCTTTTATGGCGCTGGTTCCGGCAGCCCTTGAAAAACTCCTCGGAATTTATTTACTTGCAAGGATTTCGCTTGATATGTTCAGGCTAAGCGCCAATTCTGCATTAAGCACTGTGCTTATGTGGATAGGTATTTTGACTATAATACTTGCAGTTATGATGGCGCTTATTCAGAAAAACTATAAACGCCTTCTTTCTTATCACGCTATAAGCCAGGTCGGGTATATGATTTTAGGCATAGGAACAGCTGTGCCGGCAGGCATAGTCGGCGGCCTGTTTCATATGATTAACCACGCAATTTATAAAAGCGGTTTATTCTTGACGGGTGGAGCAGTTGAGAAACAAACAAATACAACCGAACTTTCCGAGCTGGGCGGGCTCGGCAGGAAAATGCCTATTACCTTTATATGTTTTATTATAACTGCAGCTTCAATTTCGGGAGTGCCGCCCTTTAACGGATTTTTCTCAAAAGAGCTCGTTTATGATGGCGCGCTTGAAAGAGGATTGATATTCTATCTTGCCGCAATAGCGGGCTCTTTTTTAACTGCAGCGTCATTTCTTAAACTCGGGCACTCGGTATTTCTCGGGAAAATTTCACAAAGCCATGAAAATATCCGCGAGGTTAAATGGCAGATGCTTTTTCCTATGATTGTTTTAAGCTTCTTTTGTGTGTTGTTTGGCCTTGTGAATAGCCTGCCGCTAAATCAGCTGATAATACCCATAGTTAAAAATTCTTTACAAGATAGCCAGCATAGTTATATCTTCCATATTAATATAAAACTTATTATCGCAACTCTGGTAGTGTTAATACTTGCGCTTTTAAACCATATTTTCGGGGTACGTTTAAATAGAGGCGCTTTACATGCTACTGATCACATAAGAAATGCGCCGATATTATCCGGAATTTATGATAAAGCTGAAAGAAGGTTTTTCGACCCCTATGAAATAGGTTTGAAGATAATGCGGTTTTTGTCGAAAATTAGTTTTAAATTCGACAAACTGATAAACGCTCTTTACGATGTGGCCACAGTTAAGGTGTTTTATACCACAGGATCGTTTCTTCGAAGGCTGCGCGGAAATAATTATCCGGTTTATCTTATGTGGTCGCTGCTTGGGTTTGCGGCAGTTACTTTTTATTTAGTGTATTTATTCAGGTAGAATTATTCGCCTTCGCCCTTTATTGGAGGCCAATAATAGCGGCGGGCTTTAGCGAAATGTTACTAGAAAAATATTTAGGTATTTCATGTTAGCACTTTTTATTACAGTTCCTTTCTTCAGCATATTATTTTTTAATCTGCCCTTCCTTAGTTATTTCCGGAGGGCAATTACTGCATGGGCTTATGTGCTGTTTTGCGCGCAGATAGCGCTGGCCTTGCGCCTTTTTTCTCCGGATTTTTTAAATATTTTTACTGCAAGAGTATTCTTCAATTTCAATATTGCGCTTGATAATTTAAGCCTGATTATCCTTTTGTCATCCGCAATTGTCTTGTTCATAACTTTGGTAATTGCAACTTACATGATTGATTCGGAGAGAAAAAGGTTTAATTTCGTAAACCTTTTGCTTTTTACCCAGGCAGGGCTTAATGGGTTATGCCTTGCACGCGATATGTTTTCACTCTATATTTTTCTTGAGATAGTTGCCATAACTTCTTATATCCTGATAGTTTTCGATAAAGACATAAAAGCGCTGTCAGCAGCTTTTAAATATGTTATACTATCCACCGTAGCAAGTGTTTTATTGGTTGCCTCAATCGCTCTTATATTGCTGCTTTCCGGAGATACGCAATTCTCCGTAATCCATAACGCAATCAGCGCTCAAACCCCGAATTTACTGATTATGTTTTCGGTTGCGCTTTTTGTATGCGCAACTTTCATCAAGGCGGGTGTTGTTCCGTTTCATGGCTGGCTTCCTGAAGTATATTCGCATTCGCCTGCAGCTGTTTCGGTTCTTTTTGCCGGAATAATTTCTAAAGCGCTTGGAATATACACGCTTATGCGCATAGTAAATGACGTATTCGGGCCGAATATCCACGTAAACAGCGCTCTTCTTTTTATCGGAATGGTTTCTATAGTTATAGGCGCGTTAGCGGCTTTGGTTCAGAAAGACTTTAAAAAGATGCTTGGTTTTTCAAGCGTCAGCCAGATAGGATACATTATTTTAGGCATAGGCTCAGGTTCGGCATTGGGTTTTGCCGGTGCTGCGTTTCATATTTTTAACCATGCAATTTTTAAATCGCTTTTATTCGTAAACTCCGCGGCAATTGAAAGCAGAACCCGCACTACGCATATGCATGAATTAGGCGGCCTTTCCAAGGTTATGCCAATTACAGGGCTTACTTCTGTTTTCGCTTTTGTTTCAGCTGCGGGTTTGCCGCCCTTAGCAGGATTTTGGAGCAAACTTTTAATCGTAATGGCTCTTATATTATCCGGGCATCCCGTATACGCAATTTTAGCAATCGTTTTAAGCGCACTTACATTAGCGTATCTACTTTCTATGCAGAGGCTGGTTTTTTTTGGTAAGCTGAATGAAAGGTTCTCCAAAATCAAAGAAGCCGAATTCGGATTCAGCCTGGCCGCAATTATACTTGCCGCGATAATAATTGTTACGGGTTTATTGTATCCGTTCGTGCTCGGTAAATTTATATTGCCGCTGGCAAGCTCAGGAGTGTTTAAATGAATTTAAATATAGCAATACTGATAATTTTGATAATGGCTGCGCTCTGGACGACAATGACAAGAAGCCTGCTTCGTTCGGCAATCGGCCTCGCTGCCATGAGCCTTGTGCTTTCCATAATAATGTTTCGTCTGAATTCCAATCTTGCAGCAGTATTTGAACTTTCTGTCTGCGCCGGGCTTATTCCCGTGCTTTTTGTAAGCACCATAAGCCTTACGCATCCTTTGACCAAACAGGAAGTGATGCAGCACATGAAAGACAGAATCCGCAGGTTCTGGTATCTTCCTTTTATAATAGTAGCCGTAGGCATCGCCTTGAGTTTAGTAACTGTGAAATTAAGTATTAAATTGCCGCCTCACGAAATAGAAAAGAATGTGCGCACGCTTTTGTGGAACGAACGGCCGCTTTATCTTGCCGGGCAAATTATAGTTTTGCTTATCGGCGCATTTAGCGTGGTTATTCTTTTCAAGGAGTCAGGGAAAGATGAACGTTGAAGCTTTACAGATATTCTGGCCATTTTTGCTTTTTGTGATAATGCTTTTTATAATAGGTATATATTGTATTTCGATAACTTTTAATCTTATCCGGGCATTGCTTGGCGTCGAAATACTTATCAAGGCGGTTACGCTTTTAATAATAATTGCAGGCTTCGTCAGCGGCCGCACCGCTTTGGCGCAGGCAGTAGTAATCAGTTTGATAGTGATAGAAGCTGTTGCCATAACCGTTGCGGTAGGTATTGTAATTGGTATTCACAGTCATAATAATTCGCTCGATACAAGGAAAATTGTAGATACGGATAAATAAAATGAGAAACTTGTTATTAACTCCGCCAATTGCATTTTCTATAATTTTGCTTACCGCCGGACTGGTTAGTTTTTGTTTTTCTAAACTTTCTTTTAAAGGGAAAAAGCAAAGTGAGGAAAGTGGAGAAGCCTACGCCTGCGGTGAGGACCTGTATGACCATATGGCGCAGCCGGACTATAGTAACTTTTTCCCATTTGCTTTTTTCTTTACGCTCGCTCACGTGGGAACGCTGATAATCGTAACTATTCCGCTTGAAACCATTAAGTCATTCAATATGGCAGTTGTTTATATTATAGGTATTATTGTAGGGCTTTCAATTTTATTCAGGAAGTAGCATGAAAGTAATTAAAAAAGTAGTAAATTGGGCGCGCATAAAATCACCCTGGATTTTACATTTTAATACAGGTGCCTGTAATGCGTGTGATATAGAAATTATTGCCACGCTTACCCCGCGTTACGACCTTGAGCGTTTTGGCGTTCAGCTTAAAGCAACTCCGCGTCACGCAGACATTCTTGTCTGTTCAGGCCCGGTAACAAAGCAGGTGCATGGGAGGCTGCGCAGGATTTACGAACAAATGTGCGAGCCGAAATTTGTAGTAGCAGTCGGCACTTGTGCTTGTTCGGGCGGAGTATTCAAAGGCTGTTATAACGTAGAGTCAGGAATAGATATGGTTTTACCGGTATCAGCGTATGTCCCGGGATGCCCTGCAAGCCCCAAGGCTATAATTGATGGAGTAGTCAAGCTATTGCAGAGCCTTGAAGAGAAAGAAGATAATAAAAAACCAAAATAAAAATGGATACGGAAAATAAAATACAGCAGGAATTAATTGCTAAATTCAGCTACCTTGACGGTAAAGTCAAAGTGCAGCGTGCCCGCCGCATTTTCGTGGAAGTAGAGCAGGAAAAATTTTTCGAAGTTTTTGAGTATTTGATAAAAACCTCCGGTTTCCTGCACCTTTGTACAATTACCGGCATGGATGAAGGGGTGAACTTTGGCGTTATTTATCATCTTTCCGGAAAAGGCGGCGTTGTCGTTAACATAAAAACCTTTGTTTCAAGAGAAAACCCCGTGCTTAAGACGATAACGCCATATTTTCCCGGAGCGGAAATTTACGAGAGAGAATTAATGGATTTATTAGGGTTTGAAATAGACACTTTGCCTCCGGGGTCAAGGTATCCGTTGCCTGATGAGTGGCCGCATGATGAATTTCCTTTGCGCAAAGATTGGAAACCGCAGGATAAAAAATAGAGGCGGATATTCGTACGAATTTGTTTCTTTGTTTACATGTTTACCCCTCGCGCCTGTATATCTGTTAAATTCCGCGGCCTCTGGCCAGGAAATTTAACAGAAGCGCTTCGGGGTTAATTCTCCGCCTACGGCGGATAATTAAGGAGAAGTAAAATGCGCGAACAAAAAAAATTTAGAATTCCCATAGGGCCGCAGCATCCCGCTTTAAAAGAGCCGGAGAGTTTCAGCGTTGCCTTAAAAGGAGAAAAGATTAAGGGTGTTGACGTCCGGCTTGGTTATAATCATCGCGGTATAGAGAAAGCGTGTGAGCAGAGGACTTACGTCCAGGATGTGTATCTTATTGAGCGCATTTGCGGCATTTGTTCCCATACGCATTCAACCTGTTTTGTCCAGGCAGTTGAAGAAATCGCTGCCTTAGCGGTTCCTAAAAGGGCGCTTTATATCCGCACTATCATAGGCGAACTTGAGCGCATACACAGCCACTATTTATGGCTTGGGGTAGCCGGGCATGAGATAGGTTTTGATACTCTTCTTATGTATTCCTGGCGCGACAGGGAAGTGGTTATGGACGTATTGGCTATGCTTACCGGTAATCGTGTAAATTATGGAATAAACTGCATAGGCGGCGTGCGGCGCGATATAGACGAAGCGCAAATAACTGAAGTCCTTAAAGCCATAGATATAC
>JAQVOZ010000110.1 GCA_028702365.1 Candidatus Omnitrophota bacterium
TGGATTAGGCTTAAATCAATCATTGCTTGCAGATGTTAAGAAAAATTCCAAGCAGCATAAAACTTACAAGCAGGTGCGTGCCGCCATAACTTATAAACAGCAAAGGTATTCCTACAACCGGTAATACTCCAAGCGTCATACCGATGTTTATAAAAACATGAATAAAAAACAGGCAAGCCATTCCAATCAAAAGCAACTGGGCAAAATTATCTTTTTGGTATCTCGCAACAAGAAGTATGTTATTGATTATAAATATATAAATCATAAGAAGCGCTATTGCGCCTAAAAATCCCCATTCCTCAGCGATTACGGTGAATATGAAATCTGTATGGCGCTCCGGTAGAAAATTAAACTGATTTTGCGTTCCGGAAAGAAAACCTTTGCCGAAAAATTTGCCTGAGCCTATCGCAATTTTTGATTGTATTATGGTATATCCTGCGCCCAGTGGTTCTGCGTTCGGATTAAGAAATACTATCAGCCTTTTTTTCTGGTAATCCTTAAGATGGTTGAATGCAAACGGAGAAAATATAAGCGCAGCGGCTATCAAGGCCACAAAATATCTTTTTTTATTGCTGCTTGCAAACCCCATCAAAAAAAACAGAAAAACCAGAACCAAGGCTGTGCCTAAATCCGGTTGTTTGACTATAAGTAAAATATTTATCATTAGAATAAGAAATGGCACAATAACCCCTTTAAAAAAACCTTTGTTCGTTTCAGATGCGAAAATTCTTGCCAGGAAAAAAATAGTTATAATTTTTGACAATTCCGAGGGCTGGAAATTAAATCCCCCGATATTTAACCAGCGTTGCGCGCCTAATGCACTTTTGCCGAATAAATCTACGGCAATTAACAGGCAAATATTTATCGCATATAATACATATGCTAAATCAAAGTATGTCCGGTAGTTTATCAGCGAAAAAAGTATAAGAACTATCCAGGAAATTACAACCCACATGATTTCTTTATAAAATATTTCCTGGTCAGTAAATGCTCCTGCCTGGTGCAGGCTGCTATAGATAGAACTTAAGCTTAAAATCGTAAAAAATATGAGGCAGACAATGATTATTTTCGCCGGTTTCAAACCTGTTTTTAAACGTAAAATATTATTAAACATTTTTCATAGCAATTGTTGTTCTTTAAGTTTTTCAAGAAAAGAATAAGTTACTTTTAATGCTTCATAGCTTGAACCGCCGTTTTCGAGAAATACGCATATAGTATATTTTGGCGCCTCCTCAGGGAAAAATCCGGCAAACCAGCCATGCGGACGACCGCTTGTCTGAGCAGTTCCGGTTTTACCGGCGATTGAAAGATTAAGCGGTTTTAGCATTCGTGAGGTGCCTTCTTCGCTTCCTACCACTTCAGCAAGCGCTGTTTTGACTATTATGATGTTTTGTGAAGAAATATCAACTTTGTTGCTTTTGGGCTCATCAATTTCTGCGTTTTCTATTTTTTTTATTAAATGTGGTTTAACCAGGTAACCTCCGTTTGAAAAGACATTGATAGCCAGCATGATTTCAATCGGAGAGCATTCAGTATAGCCTTGGCCTATTGACAGATTCAATGTGTCCCCCAGATACCAGCGGCTTTTAATTTTCATACTGGACACGGGTATCGTTCCTCTTTTTTCGTAAGGAAGGTCTATTCCCGAGAGAGAGTTCAGCCCGAATTTTTCTGCGTAGCTTGCCATAATCTGCCTGCCAAGCAAGATACCTACGTTATAAAAATATACATTGCACGAATGAGCAATCGCTTCGTACAGATTTTCTTCATTATGGACATTTTCACATTCAAATTCGGCCTTTCCTATGTTTAGTTTACCATTGCATATAAAAGTAGTCGACGGTTTGAGCTTGTTTTCCTGTAGGCCCGCAGCAGCAACTATCGGCTTGAAGGTTGAACCTAGCGGAAATGTTGATTGTATCGCTCTATTTTGCATGGGTTTATTTTTATCGTTAAGAAAGTTGCTAACTTCATCTTTTCCCTTAACGAAGCTATTTGGGTCGAATGAAGGATAAGAAACTAATGCAAGGATTTCTCCGTTTTTTGAATCCATAAATATAAGAGCGCCTTTTTTTCCGGAAATTGCCTGGTAGGCAGCTTGTTGCATTTTGGAATCAATAGTTACGTATATATCTTTGCCCCGGTCTGCATTAAGTTTTCCTAAAAACCCGACTATTTTACCGCTTGAATTAACTTCAATGAGGTCTCCTCCGTCAGTTCCACGCAAGTAGTCATCGTAATATTGCTCTATGCCGGATATGCCTATGCGCTCATTAGGTGAATAACCGTATTTTTTAAGGCGTTCATAAAAACTGGCTGCATCTTTTACGTAACCTAAAAGATGCGCTGTTTCATAGGGAAAAACATAATATCTTTGCGGTTGCGGGTCAATAAGTACACTATCCACGAATTTTTCTTCTATCCGGAAAGCTTCTTTCTTGCTTATGTCGGAGATTATATCTACGGGGGTAAAAAAATTTTGAAACTTGCGGCTGTAATTTCTATTCAACGATTTTGGTTTTAAACTGCAGAATTTAGCAAGCTCGTCGATAATCTCCTCTTTATTGCTCTTTATTTGATATGGTATTACTGCAATATTGAACGAAGGCCTGTCGTATGCAAGGGTTACCCCATTTCTGTCAAAAATTTTTCCGCGGATTGAACGCTCAGGTATTACTCGAACGTAGTTATTTTTTGCGCGGGTAAGATAATAATTACCCTGTATTATCTGGTAATAAAGTAATGACGCGCAAAGTATCAGAAATGCTGTGATGTAAATGCGTTTAAGGAAAATTATAAAATTATCTTTGTTAGATGACATTATCGCCCTTAGGCTCGCCATAGAGCCATTGTCCGAACAGGCGGTTTATAAGGAGAAATATAACCGAAGAGTGTATAAAAAATAACAAAGAAAATAAATAAGTGGCTTCACTTATATAAAAATTGTTTGCTACGATATGGGCGGTAAGCGCTCCGAAAAAAATCAAAATTTTTGCGGCTTTTCCGTGGAAATTGCGCAGGCAATAATGAATTAATACCGCGACTGCGCTAAATTCGAGCAGATTTAAATTTGACGTATCGTTGCAAATTGCATCTTTAAAATAGCCAAAAATAGCGGCAAAAAAAAGAGACGTTTTAAGGGGATAATTTAGACAAATTAGCACAACGCCAAGGAAAGTAAATTCCGTAATCAGTGAATAGGTAAATGGTTTTACCGTATCCAGCAGGAAAAAAATAAGCAACACCGTAAGTGCCTTTAAATTTCTCTCCGTCATTTTATTATAAAAATTTTCTTTACAAGAGGGTTTTGGCTGAAAAGCTGTACATCGACATCCAGAAACAAGCCGTTTTTGTTTTCATTAATTTTTCTAACGCGTCCTACATATACAGGGCAGGACATAAGGGATGTTTTAAACCATACGATATCGTTAAGCTTGACGTTGTCGCTTATATCTATATATTGTATTTTTACAACATCAAGCCCTCCGGAAAGAAGGCCAAGAGAATCATTGCCGATATACACCGGAAGGCTAAACTCCGGATCATCAACCAGCATAAGGCGCGAAAAATTATTTTTGACCTCAACTAGTTTTCCAACCAAAAAGCCATCGCTGTCTACGGCAAATAAGCCCGGCCTTAAACCTTTGTCTTTGCCCGTATTTATTATTACAAGTCTCCTCCATGTTGAGGGGTTAAACGAAGCTATCTCAACCCCTGTCATCTCCACTTTTTTGTCTTCCTTAAAAGCCAATGCTTTTCTTAGTTTTTCATTTTCATCTGCGAGAATTTGGCTTTTCCTGAGGGTTAATGTAAGAATAAGATTTTTCTTTTTCAATTCTTCGATGGTTTTTGAGGAATTTTGAGTAAGTGCGAGGCGCTGACTGGAAAACGACATTAAAACATTCGCGATAAAACTTCTAAAGGGCAGTGCCAGAAGCAATGCGAACAGCAAAAAAAACGCTAGGTATTTAGATGTGATTTTAGAAGGTGGATACAAGAGAAATTTTCTTTAAAAACCTGGGATCTTCAAGTATTTTACCTGTCCCCAGGGCAACTGATGTTAAAGGGTCATCTGCGACGAAACAGGCGAGGCCAGTTTGTTCGGAAACCAGTTTATCCAAGCCCCGCAGCAATGAGCCTCCGCCGCAAAGTACTATTCCTTTTTCAATTAAATCAGCTGCGAGTTCCGGCGGGGTTCGTTCAAGGGTTACCTTTGTCGCTTCTATTATTTCTTTTAAGGGAATCTGCAGGGCTTCACGTACTTCTTCCGAATTTATTCTGATAAATTTAGGTAGCCCTGTAATTAAATCACGGCCGCGTACCTCCATAGTCAGTTCTTCTTCCAGCGGCCAGGCTGAACCAATTTTGATTTTTATTTCTTCGGCTGTGCGCTCGCCTATCATAAGATTGTAGGCTTTTTTCATATGTTCGATAATTGCGTCATCCATTTCATCTCCGCCAACCCTTACGGAGCGTGCATAGACGGCCCCACCCAGAGAAATTACGGCTATTTCCGTTGTGCCTCCGCCAATATCGATGATCATGCTGCCCTGGGGTTCTGTTATCGGTAGCCCCACACCTATCGCTGCGGCAAGAGATTGTTCAACCGGAATGACTTCTCTTGCCCCGGCTTTTAGGGCAGAATCTTTTACTGCTCGTTTTTCAACTTCTGTTATTCCGGAAGGCACTGCTATAACTATTCTTGGGCGCCTGAAACTGCTGAATATATTGGGAGGATTAACCTTATTTATAAAGTAACGAAGCATTTCTTCGGTTACATCAAAATCTGCGATAACCCCGTCTTTCATCGGCCTTATTGCGGAAATGCTCCCCGGGGTTTTGCCAAGCATGCGTTTAGCTTCTTCACCCACCGCAAGTACTGCCCCGCTGTTTTTGTATATTGCTACAACAGATGGTTCGCAAAGAACAATCCCCTCTCCCCGTAAATAAACAAGGGTTGTAGCCGTGCCTAAATCAATGCCAATATCGTTAGAAAAAGCACCGAGCAGATTGCTGATGATTCTGGTAGCTGAGTTTATGAATTTGACTATTTTCATTTTAAAGTAATTATAGCAATGATAACAAACCCTTACCTACTTGTCAACGATATTCCTCTTATTTTACGGCAGTATAGTTTCGCTCACTGCCGCAAGGTAAATAGTTATTCTTTTAATATGGCCCCGGTTGATGCGGATGTGACCATCTTTGAATATCTATAGAGATAGCCTGATTTTACCTTTGCAGGTAAAAGTTTCATTTCTTTTTCTCTTTTCTTTATCTCGGCATTGCCTACAACCAGGTTAATTTTTCGTTTGGCTATATCGATGTGTATTACATCGCCATCCTTGATGTACGCAATTAAACCTCCAAGCGCTGCTTCAGGCGAAACATGGCCAATACAAGGGCCGCGGGTTCCGCCGGAAAATCTGCCGTCAGTTATAAGCGCGACACTTTTGTGCAGGCCCATACCAACAAGCGCAGATGTTGGTG
>JAQVOZ010000111.1 GCA_028702365.1 Candidatus Omnitrophota bacterium
TTTTTTAAGTTTATTTAGTTTTATTTTCTTGCCCCTATAGCTCAAACGGACAGAGCGCGGCCCTCCTAAGGCTGAAATCCCCGTTCGACTCGGGGTGGGGGCATGGTTTATCCACCTTCAACATTTTTCGTCCTATCGTTTTATCTTTACACCCCTACATACATAGTCGGATATGCTTTTAAGAAGCTCTGCCTTTGGCAGAGAGCATATACGACTCGGGCTGAGGGGCATGGTTTAAATCAGATATCAGATGCCAGCAATTTTCTACGCCATACTGCCTGACTTAAACCCTCCAAAACCCATTATTTGCCTTGCTGGATTTCTTTTATTTGATATAATAAGAAAATATGAGTTGCGAAGAGATAAAATCAATAATTCCTTTATACATAAAACATACTGCAACTGATCAGGACATATCAAAGGTTGAAGAACATTTATGCATTTGTGACACTTGCCGGCAGCATTTGGCGCAGTTAATGGATAAACCGAATGCCATCCCTGTTACTGCGCCTCGCGAAGAAACCCTTCCAGAAATACCCATAAAAAAAGACTCGAATATACTAGAATATATTATGCTCGGCGTAGGCGCCGCAGTGCTGCTTTTTGTTGTTTCTCTTCTGATAAAGGGATAATATGAACAAATCTTCTTAGGTATTGCATAAATAACATGAAAATTAACATACGCGAAAAAGATGACGTCGTTATACTTGACCTTGAGGGAAGCATTGATATCAACTCTGCTGATTTTGTAGAAACTATCGGTTGGGCACTGGTTACAAAGTCAAAAAATATACTGTGCAATTTCGAAGGGATAAACTTGATTGATTATGTGGGCATATCCCTTATAGCGGTTGCTTATAAAAACGTTCTAAACCATAAAGGCAGAATGAAACTTTGCAACGTACCTGGCCATGTGCAAAAGCTATTTTCGATAGTTGGGCTGGACAAGGTATTCACCTATTATGAAACCGAGGAGGAAGCCATAAAAAGTTTTACCGAAGAAGTATTATTCTCGCACATTCTTGAACAGCGGCTTCGCCGGCGGTTTAAACGCATACCATTACACAATACAATCGAATATAAACAAAAATTTTCTTCAAAAGATGTCTTCTATAAAGGAAATATCATAAATTTAAGCGCAATAGGCGTATTCATAGCCGCAGAAAAAGTATTTTCAATAGGCGAAATACTCACCACACGCATAAATTTAACACCTGCCCCCGGAGTCATCGAAGTTGACTCGAAAGTCGTATGGGAGGCAGATAACGAAATCCAGCCCATGGAGTCTCCCGGTATGGGCCTTGAATTTTATAATATAAGCCCCAAAGTCCAGGAGCAGATTATCGATTTTGTAGAAAAACACTTAACGCACAGTTCACAGGAATAAATTATGAATATTATTATAATTATCGTTATCGCTCTAGGTGTGGCTTTTACTTTATATGTATTTATAGGCGCATTAAAAGAAACTAAAGAAAAAAGGCAGAAAGAAAGCAGTATTTTAGATCTAAAGCAACAGGTTATTTCCGCAAACGTAAAAATACAAAATCTCGAATTTGATAATTCATCAATACGTACGGAAATTGAAAAATTACGCAGCGAGCTTACAACTGCCAAGGAAGATTTAAATGATTCCCGTGAAAATGAAGGCGCTCTTAAGGAAGATCTTCAAAGTATGCGGCTAGCTGACGATAACCTGAAATCAACGCTGGATACGCTGCGCGCAGAAAATGAAAGCCTTAAGGAAAAACTTATGGAAAAGGAAAACGAAAACAAGAAACTTTCAGATGAAAACAAAAGCTTTAAGGAAAAATTAAAAATTCAGCCGCCCCGGGGCCCGGATAGCGAGGTAGATAGTATCAAAAAGAATATCATTGAAACTGTGCAAAATATGGAAAAGAAAAGCAAAGAAGATGCCCAAAAAGCAAAAGATAAAAATACCGACGGCCCGATAGATGACAAAAAGGATTCCGTATAAACATAAGGAGGTTGTATGGGGATAGATGCCCGACGCCTAAAAATATTTAAGATAAAAAACCGCCGCGGATACGGATGCATTTTTTCAAACCATCTGACTGAAGGAAAAACAATAGTTGAGGCATACGACAGGATGCTGAAGGCGCTTCGTAGAAGCAAAATCAAAGTAAATAGCAACATTTCCAATCTCAAAAGACTCCTGACAACCGTTTAATTTACAATGATGATTAAAGACATACTTTCCAAAATCTCGCACGTAAACATAAACGAAAAACGCACGATATCCGAAGAATATAGCGAATTGGTCTTTTTGAACAAAGATATCGAAGAATTATACAAGGTATTTGCCGGTATATTCGGGCAGCCCCTAAAGAAGCAAGGGGCAAAGCCTTCCAAAGATATTTTGCGCCTGACTAAAGAATATGGCGGGGTTTGGGAAGATCAGACTCTTTTTAAAAAAGATAACGAACAAAATACCATAATTGCCATGTTTTGGCCGTGGCAGGACAATATGCATACCACCTTAAAGATGGCCGCCATAAAGAACATATAATATGAGATATATTTTCATATTCCTGATTTCACTGCTTTTTTCGCTAAATCTGCAGGCAAAAGACTACAAATACAGCGAAAGAACCGGCAATTGCTATACAGATATATTCTGGAAAATAAAGTCGGAGAAATACTGGGTTCTGCTTGAAACCCAACGCGGCCAGGAAACCTACACAACCACAAACGATTTGCATTTAAACAGCCTGGAATGGCACCTTATAAATAGGGCCAAAAAAACAGATATTGTAGCAAAACGGCAAAAAAATTTAATCAAGATAAGCGGCGTTTTTAAATCAAAACCCATAGAAAAAAGCTTAAAAATCGACAAAGACCCCTGGTATCAGCCGATGTCATTTTCATTATCCAAACTCTCAAAATCAAAAAAGAAAGCAGTTACTTTCTGGACGTTAAATCCTAATGATCTAAAACCCTATAAGATGAAGGCCTTAAATTACGGCAAAGAAACCATAAGCATAAATGGTAAAGAGGTAAAAACCTACAAAATAAAAATTATACTTGCCGGATTTCGCTCATTATTCTGGCATGCCTTTTACTGGTACCGAGCAGATGACGACACCCTCGTACAATACAAAGGTGTTGACGGCCCGCCTACAAGCCCCATAACCGTAATAAACCTGACAGAAGAAAGTTTTTAGGCTATATTTATAGAGGAGACGCTTACCTCTAAATATGGCTTTTATTGGTTTACAAACCTGTTAGTTTGTGTTATACTTCTTTTGGTGTTTTTTAGTGGTTTTTAGTGTTTTTTGGTGTTCTTATAAATCAGAAATTATCATAGAAATCAGGAGGAAGGAATGGCAACTAAACCCAAAAAAGGCAGGCCTAAAAAGGTAGTAAAATACACAAAAACTATAAATGTAAGGTTAACCCGTGAGCAATGGGTCGAGATATTAAACTGGGCAGAAAAGGCTCATTTGGAACCATCGGTATACATACGAAAGATAGTTCTGGATTTTTTAAACATTCATTACAATCCGCAAGGCGTAGCAGTAAGCCCGCAAAAGTAACTTCAAAAAGAGTCAAAGTTAACCCTTAAAACAGCAATATCCGGGTATATCTACGGAAATGAAGAAACATGTTCTACTTCCTATAATAACTCTTATGTTAACTTTTATTATCATCTAAAATAAGGCAATTAAGTAATAGAATCAATAACATTTAATGTTATTATAAAAACCTGTGAATTCAGGGAATGGTTCTTACCTCTGCATATATATTCTTACTTTCCTAATATAACCATATTCTCTCTAGTAGTAAAATCCACCTCGCAGAAACCACTCTAAGATAGCCTCAAATCAACCAAAAATAGCCTTAATTTAACTTTAAAATATGGGTTAGGGTTTGTCTATGGTAGGAAATAAAAGGGCCGATAAGGGAGATTTTCCGATGCAACCCAGCTGCCGTAGCAACGCCAACTGCCTAACTTGCCTAAAAGGCAACGGCTTGTTGCGCTACTTTAGGCCTGTGGCTTTGCGACCCCCGGCTTTCGCGACGGGGTTTACCCTTATCGGCAATTTATATATACAATATATTTTTCTTATTTTCAAGGAGGGTTAAAAATTAACGGGGCTTTTTTCGCAGGTTAAGTATCAAAATCAGGACTGCATAGCTCACTAAACCGCAGCAGATTGCAACCACCAGATACCCAAGCATAACAGGTAATATGGTTTTTAATACGGATGCCTTGAATAACCCGGCGAAGCTAAAATGCTTAAAAAGCAATGACCATTTTTCTTTTATATCCTGCCAGCTTTCCCCAATTATCCCTGAACCTATTTTCACTGATATCAGGAAGGTTATAAAGCTTAGCCAGGTATTTGTGACCAAACTGCCTAGAAGCGCAGTTGCCCGGTTAACCCTGGCTAAAGAAGCTAAAAAGACTGCTGCAATCGGGCCTGTTCCCGGCAATATTCCCGTAAATACCCCAATACCAAAACCCAGGGCAGCTTTTTGCGGGGTATCGTTGGTCCGTACTAATTTTATATATAGTAAAGCCAAAAATCTTTTTAAGCGTTGTAAATTCATTCGGAAAGTTTTTTATCCGGGGTAAAATATACTCCGGCCATATCCTCTTTCGGATTAAAATCCTGGATCCAGCCGGCAAGGCTTAAGCTTTGAACAAATTCTTTTACCTTATTATATTCATCGTAATTTACGGTGCGGTTTATTTCCGAGATTTGTTTAGCTTTATAGTAGGGCTGGTATTGAAACATTATACTGGTTAAACAATTGGGGGTATTTTCTTTTATCCAGGAAAGTATTGCCATCGTATCATCGGTATGCCCCGGAATAACAAGATGCCTTACTACAAGACCACTAGTTAAAATATCCCCCTTGTAAGATGCTGTGCTTTTTTGCCTGTACATTTCAAGCAATGCTTCTTTGTTATAAACACTATAGTTACCGGCATTAGAACAATCACTGGCTAATCCTTCGTTGACATATTTCATATCCGGAAGGTATATATCTACTATGCCGGAAAGCAGGCTTATGATTTCTTTTTTTTCGTATCCGGAAGTATTGTAAACAATTGGTATGTTTAAACCGTTGGAAATAGCAATATCCAATGCCTGCAGTATCTGAGGCAAAAAATGCGTAGGAGTGACAAGATTGATATTATGTGCCTTTTCGCTCTGAAGCTTGAGCATCATATCTGCCAGGGCCTTATAACTTCTTAAACTGCCCGAAAGTATGTGGGAAAATTTATAATTTTGGCAATATACGCAGCCAAGATTACAGCCTGAATAAAATATAGTACCGCTCCCATCTGCCCCGCTTAGGCCAGGCTCCTCTCCTCTATGCAAAAATGCAGTATAAATAACAGGGATATCCCCTACTTTACAGTTTCCACGCTCACCGCCCAGACGGTTAACTTTGCAGTTTCTGTGGCAAAAATCGCAGGATTTAA
>JAQVOZ010000112.1 GCA_028702365.1 Candidatus Omnitrophota bacterium
ATGCGTGCAGTAAGCCGGGTGCTTTCTGATTTTGCAGCCTGCGCAGGTTCACCAAAATTTTTAGGCATATCAATAGGCATTTCTCATCCGGTAAGTAAAAATAATCTTAAAGAAATACTGGAAGGAGTAATTTATTTAAGCAAAAAATATGACTTTAGCCTTGTAGGCGGGGATACCGCTTATGCTAATAAGCTTATTTTGGATGTTTGGGGTGTTGGCGTTAGCGATAAATTTATAAAAAGAAGCACTGCCCAAGAAGGAGACTATATTTTTATAACTGGCGCATTAGGCAAACGCAAATTTAACGAAATTTTCACCCCGCGCCTTAAGGAGGCAAAATACCTTGCTTCAAACTTTAAAATTAATTCAATGATTGATATTTCTGACGGATTTACGCTTGATCTTTATAGGCTGCTTAAGGAAAGCAATAAGGGGGCGCTTTTATACAAAAAAAATATCCCGATAAACAAAATGAGCGAACTTTACAGGGGGGAAGATTACGAATTGATTTTTACAGTTTCAAAAGATGAGAAGAGGCTGGATTTATTAAAGTCTAAATTTTATTTTGTCGGAACAGTTAAAAACAAGCTGTTTGGCTATAAGATGACTGATAATAAAAAAATCTGTAATGTAAGTCTCAGGGGTTATACCCATTTTTGAAAAGATTTAGCAATATGATAAAAAAATACAGCTTATCTGCCATAGAAACAGTTGCGCTTGGTGAAAATTTTTCTGGTAATCTTAAGGCAAGGGATGTCGTTGTCCTTGAAGGCGCACTCGGCGGCGGAAAAACTACATTTATAAAAGGCATATTGCAGGGATTAAAAGTTAAATGCAGGGTTTTAAGCCCAACGTTTACCCTTGTGCGCCATTATACGAATAATAATCTTCATATCTATCATATAGATTTGTACCGTTTAAACGAAAACGAAATTTTTGATTTCGGTATAGAAGATTTTTTATATGCAAGAAACGGCATAACCCTTATCGAATGGGGGGAGAAAATTGAGCATTGCTTATCTACGTATCTTAAAGTAGTATTTTCTATTCTCGGAGAAGAAAGGAGAGAAATCAAATTTTCATCCAAAGGTTATAAGGAAAACAAGCTTTCATTAGGATAAAAATGAATATTTTGGCTATAGATTCATCATCGGAAAATCTTTCAATCAGCATGCTCAATCGGGGCAATGTCTTATTTGATTTTAACCGTTGCCTTAAATTTGGCGCCTCCAAGCTTGTATCTTTTATCGATGGCAATCTTCGTAAATATCATATAAATTTAGATGATATAGATGTTTTTGCGCTTGGCATGGGCCCTGGTTCTTTTACCGGGCTTAGGGCGTCTTTTAGCGTGGTTAAGGCATTTATGATAGCTTTAAGGAAACCCGCGGTATGCGTAGAAAGTTTTTATTCTATGGCCTATCCTTTTATCGGCAAACACAGAAAAATTGCGGTTATTTCAGATGCAAGAAGGGGCCTTGTGTATGCCGCAACGTTTCTGTCGGAGAGGGGCTTGCTTAAAAAGGAAACAAAGACAAGCCTTACTATATTGAAGGATTTTGCGCATAGTAAATCAGGATATTTTTTTATAACTTATGACGAACATTTATACAGGGAATTATCTGAAATAAATCCTAAAATAAATTTTAATCAAAAAACAGTTTATCCCAAGGCAAAATATTATTTAGAAATCGCACAGAATCTGGCTGGCAAAAAGAGATTTGTCGGTATCGATAATTTAAAGCCTTTATACTTGCATCCAAAAACATGTCAGGTAAGAAATGTTAAGATATAGTATATGGTGTTTAACTTTAATTTAAACTAATATGTTTAGACCTTTATGGATAGAGGTAGATTTAAAAGCTTTGCGGGAGAACTTTAATAACATAAGAAAGTCGCTTGGCCCTGGCGTAAAAATAATTGCAACCATAAAACAACAGGCTTACGGCCACGGTTTGATTCCCGTTGCAAGGGAGTTATCTTATCTTAACGTAGATTGTTTTGGTGTCGGGTCAATCGAAGAAGCGGTTTCTCTGAGAGAAAATGGATTCAAGGAGCCGATACTTACCATAAGCGCTATACTCCCTGAATATGTGGAGGAAATTCCAAGATACAAAATAACACCAACTATTGCCGATTTAGATTTTGCAAAAAAGCTTAATATGGCAGCTGCGAAATCTAATGTTTGCGTGCCGGTGCACGTTAAAATTGATACCGGCATGGGCAGGCTTGGCCTGTATTATAAAGAAGCCTATGGCCTTATACGTAAATTAAAGCGTCTTAAAGCAATTAACGTAGAAGGTATTTATACGCATTTTCCGTCCGCTGATACCGACCCTGATTTTACCAATTTCCAGATAAATGTATTTAATAAATTTATTTTGCGCCTTAAAAAAGAAGGTATTGTTTTCAAGTATCAGCACTGTGCGAACAGCCTGGGAGTTGAGCGTTACCCGCATTCACATTTTAATATAGTGCGTCCGGGCCTTATACTTTACGGAATTAAGCCTTCCATGGAAACCCCTCTTAAGCTTAAGCCGGTACTTTCTCTTAAATCAAAAACTATATTCATAAAAAAGATAAAAAAAGGCATGAGTGTAAGCTATGGCAGGACGTTTGTTGCGGCCAAGCCTCTTAATATCGCAACTGTTTCCATAGGTTACGCTGACGGATACCCCTGGTCATTATCAAACAATGCTAAAACAATAATAGAGGACAGTTTTTTTAATCTTGTTGGAAGAGTTTGCATGGACCATATAATGGTAAATTTAGGAAGCAACTCAGAAATAAAAGTAGCAGAAGAAGTGGTTTTAATCGGGGAGAAGAACAATTTAAAAATAACTGCAGAAGAAGTAGCAGCATGGGCTAAAACTATTCCTTATGAAATAGTAAGCAGGCTTTCCCTGAAAATACCAAGGCTGTACAAAAACGCAAGCGAAAAACAGCTCCATTTTCTTAAGAGCCAGTCTTAATCAAGGTTCTAATCTGTCGCCTGAAATTTAATTTTTATCCTGATTTAATTATTTAAGAACGATAAGCCCGGTTACTCCGGCGCTTACAAAAAATAGAGGAGCCAGCCATGGGCAGAAGTTCGCAAGTATTAACCCGCCTTTACCAAGAGCTATTCCAAAATACATAAAAGTATAATAAACGAAGCTGCATATTATGCCTACACCAAGAGAGGAGAACCCGGCGCGCCTCTTTTTTATTTCTAGAGCAAGCGGCAAAATTCCTATTACCATAAACAAAGTTGAAAGCGGTTCAACAATTTTTCTATTGTAATCTATTGTAAGATTAGCCAATTTATCAAAAGCCTTTACCTGTTTTAACTGCCGGATTTCTTTTCTTAGGTTTTTCAATGAAGAAAATTGGAAAAGGATACTTTTCTTAAAAATCAGCGCTTCCGGTTTCTCGTCAAGTTTTATTTCTTTTCTAGCCCAATATTCAGGCGTGCCGGTTATGTTTCCTGCATCGTCAAGTTTATATTCCATTATATCTCGTGCCTTCCATTTATTATTTTCGTAAACCATATTTTTTACTATGGTTTTTTTTGTGATATTATTCTTTTCATTTTCCTCAAACATTATCACGTCGGATAATGTTTTTTTCTGCGGAGAAAATTTTCCAACAAAGAAAATCATGTCCGCTGAAGAAAAAGCAAGGTTTGTTTCTTCCGACTGTGGGGAGTAATTTTTCCTTATTGAATGCATCTTTATGTCTTCCATTTTTTTTTGTGCGCCCAGAAGTATTTTTTCCTGTATAAAAAAAGAGCCGGATGAGATTGTAACCGCAAAAAATATTATGGGAAAAGCTACCCTCAGAACGCTTATGCCGGAAGCGCGCATGCTCAAAACTTCATTATGACGGTTCAGTTCGCCAAAAGTATAAAAAACACTTATTGGCAGAGAAAACGGGCTTACGGTTAAAAATATCATAGGAATCATATTAAGATAATAAGAAATAAGTGTATTTATCGGCGGCTTGGATTTTAAGATATCAGAGAGGGTGTAGGAAATATCTATAATAAAATAAAGCGTAATGAAAACGCCTAGTATAAATAAGTAGCAGAAAAGAATATTTTTTAATATGTATTTATCTAAAATGCGCATTTTTATACAAAAAGAAGCCTCCTATGGCGGCTATTGCTATATTTGGAAACCACATACCCAAGAAAGGGTCCAGTAGGCGGTATTCTATAAGAGTTTCGGCAGGTATAAAGAGAAGAAAATATACAAGCGCAGTAAAAGCCGCGATTCCGAAATTTATTGATTTTTCCCTGTGCCTCACAAGAAGCGAAACTCCAAAGCCGAGCAACGTAAAGGTGAGCATAGAGAAAGAAAAACTTATTCGTTTATGCAGTTCCGCTTCCAGCTCTCTTGTGCCAACCCCCAGCTGTTTATAGTTTTTTATTTTTTCCAGCAGTTCTTTGATGTACATATCTGCCGGCTTTTTTTCTACCTTCACCGTCTTTTTGTCGGAGATAGGTATGTCCATAAAAAATATTTCAAAATTAAGGCGGAATAATTCTTTTTTGTCGTTGGCGGAATTTTCGTCCCTGAAGCCGTTTTCAAGCTTCATTTTAAGGATATTTTTTTCAACAACAAATTCTCCTTTTTTTGCGTAAGTTACGCGGCTGACACCTTCTTTGTCGCTTACTTCATAAATAAATATATTTTTTAATTTGTTTTCGTCTTTATCTGATACGTAAAGGATGTAGTTAGGGAAAGTTTCCATAAATACTCCGGGCTCTATCAGTGAAGAAATATTTTTAGATTGCACATTTTTCATCTGCACACGATAGCTATAATGGAAATAAGGGTCGATTTTATCATTTATGACATAAAGGCAAAGAGAGAACATAAAACCAATAATCAGAAAAATGTTAAGCAGTTTAAGGGATGAAACTCCGGCCACATTCATCGCAACTATTTCGTTGTCGGAAATAACTCTGCCCATAGACAAAAGAATACCGAACAGAAAAGAAAACGGCAGGGTGTAACGCAGTAGATTTACCAGGTATGGCGCGCATATTTTTAAGGCCATACCCAGGTCCATACCCTTTTTTATGACCATCTGGGAAGCCATCATCAGATTTACAAGCAGCATCAATAGAGTTGCAAAAAGCAGAGAAAAGAAAAAGGTAGTAAAAAAATCCTTTAAAATGTAATTACGTAATATTTTCATTATATTCTATGTTTTTGAAAAAGTTATTATTGTAACCAAAGCCCCTTTTTCTTGCAGGCCGAAGGCGCATTCTTTAACGGTTGAACCGGTAGTAAAGATGTCATCCAGGAGCATAATTTTTTTATTTTCCAATTTTTCCTGCACACTGAAAATCCCTTTTATATTGTTTCGGCGGGATTTATTATCCAATTTTGTCTGGGATAAGCTTTCCCTGGTAGCATAGATTATATCATCTTTAA
>JAQVOZ010000113.1 GCA_028702365.1 Candidatus Omnitrophota bacterium
TTTTGTGGCGGCACCGCTTACGCAAACTGTTTACGGAATGATTGTAATGAGGCAGTTAATGGCAATAGCCATGAAGGGCCAGTATTTATGGAGCGTTGGTGCATTTGCCGGACTCGCAATAGGGCTATCTGCATTATGGCAGGGAAAGTGCGCTGCAGCTGCGTGTGACGCTATGGGAGAAACCGGAAAGGGCTTTGGAAACTTTCTTGTTGTCTTGGGTATGACTGAAACAGTCGCGCTTTTAGTTATGGCTTTTACGCTTATGCTTTTAGGCATAATCGGGGCGTGATAGAAATTTTTGCGGGCGCATAGCTCAGCTGGTTAGAGCACTTCTTTTACAAGGAAGGGGTCTAAGGTTCGAATCCTTATGCGCCCACCATATTAAAAATTGATAAGATAATAAGGAATTAAAAGTTAAAAATAAAGACAAAAAACTGGAGGTAAAATATGCAAGCTAAAAAACCTGTTATTAAGGCCTTGTTGGTTTGTGACTATATCATTACCGATCGAAACGGTGGCAAAAATAGTTTGATAGGTATATTCGAAAATATTAATTGTAAAACGTTTCCACATATTCATGGCAATCTTGGCGTTTATGTAAACTTTTCAGATGCTTTAGGTGATTATGAATTCAAGTTAGAATTGATTGATTTATCGAATAACGAAGCCATTGGCCACAGCAACCCCATAAAAACAAATTTTAATGATACAGTAGAGTCTTTCAATTTAGCTTTTTTACTTTCTGGTTTAAAATTTGATCATCCAGGGAAATATCTTTTTAAGCTTTCGGCTAATGGTGAAGGATTCGGAACAGCAGCAGTTAATGTAATACAAATATAATAAGAATTAAAAGATGTTATATAACGTCAAGACAGATTTAAACCGCAGAGCCACAAGAAGTTTATGGTGGCACTTTGGATCGGGTCAGAAAAGAAAAAGAGATGCACCTAGAATGTTAAGGTCTTCGTCTGATATTGAATCTTTTTCTGTAATTCCAGCAATGGAAGGATATCACACTCCGTGGATTACGGAGGATGATTTAAGAAAGCTAAGACATTCTTGTGCGCATATTATGGCTTCTGCGGTTAAAAAAATATACCCTCAAGCAAAATTAGGTATAGGGCCATCAATAAAAAACGGGTTTTACTATGATTTTGAAATTCCTGGGGGCATAAAAGAGGAAGACTTAAGCCGCATTGAGCAATTAATGCGCGAAGAAATAAATAAAAAATTGCCATTCATCCATGAAGAATGGGAAAGTGAAAAAGCTATCGAATTTTTTAAGGAAAAAGGAGAAACTTTTAAAGTTGAGTTAATAAAAGATTTGGCGCAGCCTAAAGTTTCAATATACAAGCACGGCGATTTCGTAGATTTATGCAAGGGGCCGCACATTGAATCAACCAAAGAGGCAAAATACTTTAAAATACTTTCAACCTCAGGTGCGTTTTGGAAAGGCATTGATACCAATCAACAACTCGTGCGAATTTACGGAACAGTTTTTTTCAGTAAAGAAGCTCTCGAAAGTTTTCTTAATTTTTTAAAAGAGGCAGAGATACGGGATCACAGAAATCTCGGAAGAGAACTTGGGCTTTTTGAATTATTTTATAACGAAGCAGGAGCCGGACTTGTTTTTTATCTGCCGGATGGCGCACGGCTTAAAAGGATAATTGAAGATTGGGAAATTAAAGAACATTATAAACGCGGATATAAAATGGTTCAGACCCCGCACATAATGGATAAGAAATTATGGGAACAAAGCGGCCACCTCGGTTACTATCAGGATTATATGTATCCGGTAACCAAGGAAAACCAGGAATTCATTTTAAAGCCGATGAATTGCCCGGGGCACATATTGATTTATAAAGCAGGCTTGCATAGCTGGAGAGAGCTGCCTTTAAGAATGTTTGAGCTCGGCACAGTTTATCGCTACGAGAAAAGCGGAGTACTTCACGGGCTACTTCGCGTGCGCGGTTTCACCCAGGATGATGCGCATATATTCTGCCGCAAGGAAGATTTATATTCAGAGATAGAAGGAGTTTTGGATTTTGTAAAAGATGCAATGAATAAATTCGGCTTCGCCGGTTTTACGGCAGAGCTTAGCACGCGTCCGGAAAAGTTTATCGGAGAAAAAGAAAATTGGGAAATAGCTGAAGGTATTCTTGAGGAAGTGCTTAAGAAAAAAGGGTTCAATTATAAAATTAATCCTGGTGACGGCGCCTTCTACGGCCCAAAAATAGACATAAAGCTTAAAGATGCTTTAAACAGAGAATGGCAGTGCGCAACCGTCCAGCTTGATTATGCTATTCCCGAGAGATTCGATTTAACTTATCGCGATACTTCCGGGAAAGATACGCGTGTGGTTATGATTCACCGCGTAATACTGGGAAGTTTAGAGAGGTTTATTGCAACGCTTATTGAGCATTATGCAGGCAAATTTCCTCTCTGGCTTTCTCCTACCCAGGTAAGCGTGTTAAATATTACGCAAGATACAGAAGAATATGCAAAAGAAATAAAGGATATTTTAGAAAAAGAAAATTTCAGAGTCGAAGCTGATTTGCGCAACGAAACTTTGCAGAGGAAAATAAGAGAAAAAGAAATGCGTAAAGTGCCTTACATGGTTATAGTAGGCAAGAAGGAACTGGAAACCAAGCAGATTTCTGTAAGAGCAAGGGGAATGCAGAATCTAGGCAATATGGACATAGAAGGGTTTCTGGCTCTTTTAAAAAAAGAGTCAGTCGGTTAATATATTGGCAGTGGCATATGCCATTTAAGAAGGAGGCAGTGAAGAGTGAGGTATATAAGAGTTAACGAAAAGATATTTGCCAAGACATTAAGAATTATCGGGCCGGAAGGAGAACAGCTTGGGATTTTTCCGCGGGAACTTGCTTTGAAAAAAGCGGACGAAGCAGAGCTTGATTTGGTTGAAGTAGCTCCCGCAGCAAATCCTCCGGTATGCCGCATAATGGATTTTTCAAAGTACCGCTATGAGCAGGAAAAACGCGAAAGAGAAGTAAAAAAACACCAAAAGCAGGCCCAGCTTAAGGAGATACGCTTAAGCCCGAGAATAGATATGCATGACTATGAAATAAAATCAAAACACGTAAAAGAGTTTCTTGAGAAAGGCCATAAGGTAAGAATAAGAATGTTATTTCGCGGCCGAGAACTCGCCCATAAAGACCTGGGTAACCGTGTTATCGGGAAACTCATTCAGGATATAGAAAAAATAGGCAAAGTGGACAAGGATCCGATAATGCTTGGAAAAGCATTGATAATGGTATTGGGGCCGAAGTAAGACAAATTACTGCGAATGCCTGTTTACGTGGCAGATAGGGTTGAAAATATTATATTTATATACCCCTTGCGCTTGAAGCGCCTGGGGTTAAATTTCGCGACGCGGTCGCGAAATTTAAGGAGCAAAATATGCCAAAACTAAAAACAAAGAAAGGATTTGCAAAAAGATTAAAAGTTACGAAGAACAAAAAAATTCTTCGTTCAAAAGGAAGCAGGCGCCATCTTCTAAGCGCAAGAACCGAGAAAAGGAAAAGATTCTTACGGAAAAAAGCGCTTGTTGTCGGCGTGGACAGAATGGCGGTAAAGAGAGCGTTGCCGTATCAATTTTAAAATTTTTTGATGTACTTTATGTATTACCCTTTGCGCCCATATATCTCGTAAATTTTCTCAGGCCTTGTGCCAGTAAAATTTACAAGAAGCGCTTCGGGTTAAATCGTCCAACCAAAGGTTGGACAATTTAAGGAGGTATCTTAAATGCGAGTAAAACAACAACCGGCTTCGCGTGCACGTAAGAAAAAAGTCCTTAAAATGGCGAAAGGCTATTGGGGCAGGCGTTCGAAAAACTTCAGGCGCGCAATTGAAACAGTACGCCGCGCGCTTGTTTATTCTTACAGAGACAGACGCGCCAGACGCCGGGAATTTCGCGCGCTCTGGATTACGCGTATCAATGCCGCAGTACGGGAAAAAGGGCTGACCTACAATGATTTTATGCATGATTTGCAGAAGAAAAACGTTCTTCTCTCAAGAGACATGCTTGCAAAAATAGCAGCTGAATATCCTGCGGTTTTTGATAAAATAGTAGAAGAAGTAAAAAAATAAGGAAAGCTATCAGTTATCTCAACCAACGGGTTGACCCGCCTAAATATTTTTATAAGGTGACGGGGCTTTCAGCTTGCCCTTCAAGGGCACCCTTTTGGGAGCTGACAGCTGAGAGCTGAAGGCCGAGAGCTTTTAAGGAAAAATATGTACGTAATCATAGTAGGCTGCGGCCGTGTAGGTTCAGAACTTGCCAAACTGCTTTCAAACGAAGGGCATGATGTTGTCGTAATTGACAAAAGCCCTTCTTCTTTTGACAGGCTGGGCGGCGCATTTAACGGCATAACGCTGGTTGGCAACGGCTTTGACCAGGACTTATTAAAAAGCGCAGGCATTGAAAAGGCAGATGCTTTCTGTACCGTTACAAACGGCGACAACACAAACCTCATTTCCGCGCAGGTTGCAAAGAAAATATTCAACGTGCCGAAAGTTATTGCAAGAGTTTATGACCCTCAGCGCGCCCACATATACGCAGCGCTTGGCATGGACATAATAAGCGGAACCATACTCTTTGCGGCTATGCTGCGTGACAAAATCATTGAAAGCCACTTCTCAAGCTATCTTATTGAAACAAAAGATTTAGGGGTTATCGAAATAGACCCTAAAAAAAATCTTATCGGTAGCCCCGTTCAAAGTTTAAATATCCCGGGAGAATTTATCGTAGTTACTGTAAGGCGTATGGATGGAGTCATAATTCCTGACGAGAAAACAAAGATTGAGGAGAGCGATATTCTAATGGGTGTAGTTAAAGTAAGAAGCCTTAGCAAGATAAAAGAAAGATTTAGCTTATAAAATTATGAATATAGTAATTGTTGACGCAGGAAAAGTCGGCTATTACCTGGCAAAAAGGCTCAATCAGAATAAGCACGTAGTGAGCCTTATTGAAAAAGATAGAATCATTTGTGACGAGCTGGCAAAACAACTTGATATTTTGGTTATAAACGGCGACGGCTGTGAACCGGATATTTTAGAGCAAGCCGGAGTCAACCGGGCGGACGTTTTAGCTGCCGTAACAGGTGAGGATGAAGACAATCTTATAATCTGCCAGCTTGCCAAAGAAAAATTTGAAGTGCATAGAACCGTAGGCCGTGTAAATAATCCTGACAATGAAAAAACCTTTTCCGAGCTCGGCGTTGACGTTCCGGTTGATGATACAAAAATAATCGCAAAAATAATTGAAGAAGAAGCCTCGTACTCAGACTTTGTAAACCTCCTAAGCTTTAAGCGCGGAAAACTGGCAATTGTCCGCGTAGACCTTCCGGAAGATTCCCCGGTAATAGGAAAATCAATTCAGGA
>JAQVOZ010000114.1 GCA_028702365.1 Candidatus Omnitrophota bacterium
CAAACGCCATAAACGACGCGAAAGACGAAGGTTCAAGAATTATCGCGGTTGGAACGACCTCTGTAAGAAGCCTGGAAGCTGCAAGTTTCTTAAACGGGTCGGGCGAATTTCGCGTAAAAGCTAATACATTCGAAACAAATTTTTATATAACTCCGGGATATAAATTTAAAATAATAGATGCGCTTGTTACTAATTTTCATACTCCGCTTTCAACGAACCTTATACTTGTCTCTTCTTTTTGCGGTTTAGCACTTACCCAAAAGGCTTACGCGTATGCAAAAGACGCAAATTTCCGTTTTTTCAGCTTCGGCGACGCAATGTTTATCTCGTAAGGCAAATTTTTGTAAGCCGGAAAGCCTTTTTCAACCTTTCAAACCACTGTATAACAGGAATAAATTTATTGTAAGTTATTGCCTAGCAGCAATTTAAGAACAATAAAAAAGATTAGTTCTTAATTGACTTGACAGCTTATTTCTAATATAATGAAAAATCTGGCGAAATCCGCTCTTTTGCGTAGTTTACTTCCAAGGCCACTTACGCGCCCCTAAAGCGCTTATCTAGATTTGTAAGATTGGTCCTACTATAAGGAGGAATAAGTATGCGAGACGATTTAACCAAAAAGAGGATTTTCCTTTTATGCGGACACGCCCAGTCAGGTAAAACTTCAATTTCAGAAGCTATTCTATTTAAATGCGGAGCAACTACTCGCCTAGGTAAAGTTGACGAAGGAACTACCATAAGTGATTATGAAGATGACGAAAAACAAAGAAAAAGTTCTATAAACATGTCTGTTCTTTTTGCGGAGCACAAAGGCAATTTCCTTCAATTCATAGATGTTCCCGGTTACCTTGATTTCATAGGTGAACTTATTTCCGCAAGCAGAGCCGTTGATTTCGGCGTAATTGTAGTTGATGCTTCGGGCGGCGTTGAAGTTGGAACCGAAAAAGCCTGGGATAATTTAAGAAAAGAAAATTTACCCTGCCTTTTTATAGTAAATAAACTTGATAAAGAAAGTACTGATTACGAAAAAACCGTTGAAGATATCAGAAGCAGTTTAACAAAAAAAGCAATTCCTTTTGCGGGTTTCGAAAAAGGAAAAGTCATAAATATTTTAAAAGATAAAAATAATCCTAATTATGCAAGCATAATTGAAGCTGTTGCTGAGAGTGACGATGCGTTGCTTGCTAAATATCTTGAGAAAGGCGCGATAGATGAGAAAGAATTGGCAGTTGCCTTGAAAAAAGCAATAATAAACGCGCAAGTTTTTCCGGTTATTCCTATGATAGCTCTGCAGGAGGCAGGTAGTGACTGCCTGCTTGAGATGCTTTTAGAGGTTATGCCTTCTGTGGCAGAGGGGAAACCGCGTGTTGCGAAAAATATAAAAACAGGAGAAAGTTTGGAAATTACGCCAAAGGTAAATGCGCATTTAGCTGCCCAGGTTTTTAAAAGTGTAATTGATCCTTTTGTGGGACAGTTAAATATTTTCAGGGTATTCTCGGGAAAAATATCCGCAAATAGCGAAATATATAATTCGACAAAAGGCGAAAAAGAAAAAATCAGCCATATCTATACTCCGCAAGGCAAACAAGAGAATAATCAGGATGCAATCTGCGCCGGTGAAATCGGCGCAATTTCCAAATTAAGAAATACATCGACGCAGGATACTTTCTGCGAGCAGACATTTCCTCTCGAATTTAGTTCCATAGAGTTTCCGGCTCCTTCTTTTTCTGCTTCGGTTAAACCAAAGACAAGACAGGACGAAGATAAAATATCCGCAGTCCTTTCGCGTTTAACCAGCGAAGACCCGACATTTAAAGTGTCGCGCGACGCTCAAACAAAAGAAATGATAATTTCAGGAATGGGGGAATTGCATTTAAGTGTTATTATTGAAAGAATGAAACGCAGGTACCAGGCAAACGTTGAGATGGGTACTCCAAAAGTAGCCTATCTGGAAACTGTTACGCGTTCCGTTAAGGTTCAGGGAAAACACAAAAAACAATCGGGCGGCCGCGGCCAATACGGTGATGTCTGGATTGAACTTGAGCCTCTCCCAAGAGGGAAGGGTTTTGAATTTGTGGATAAAATATTCGGAGGCGCAATTCCGCGTAATTTTATACCTTCTGTTGAAAAAGGCATAAGAAAGAGCCTTGACGAAGGAGTCCTGGCAGGCTATCCCGTTGCCGATATAAGGGTAACGCTCTATGACGGTTCTTATCATGACGTTGACTCTTCCGATATAGCTTTTCAGATTGCAGGTTCAATGGCTTTTAAAAAAGCGCTTGAACAGGCAGGCAGCGTGCTCCTTGAGCCGATAATGAACGTTGAAATTACTGTGCCCGGAGAGTTTATGGGCCAGATTACCGGCGATATAAATTCGCGTAGAGGCCGCGTACTTGGTATGGAAGTAAAAGGAAAAAACGAAGTAGTAAAAGCGCAGATTGCTTTGGTTGAAATGTTTAAATATGCATCTGACCTGCGTTCTGTTACCGGCGGCCGGGGAAGTTATTCTATGACATTTTCCCATTATGAAATTGTCCCGGCGCGGCTTGCTCAAATAATCATCGAAGGAGCAAAGAAGGAATCGGAAAAGTTAGCGAAGGTCGAATAATAAAAAGGAGAAACTTTGTGAAAGTAGCCAACTTTGGTTTGGACATTGTGCCGGGTAAACAAAAATATACCTGTGAAAGTTTCGAAAAGCTTGTTAAAAAGTTTTCGCCTAAAAAGATAAGCCCATATGTTGTTGAATTTATAGGTGAAGACTATGCAAAAGCCGACGCAATTGTCTTTGATGCGAATAAAAAGCTCGATTTTATTTTTATAGACTTGGAAAAAATAGAAGGCCGCGAACAAAGAACAACTGATGCTAAAGAAAAAGAATTTTTGAAAAAAATTGCAGGAATCCTGGAAAAAGAAAATCTTCTTTGCGACCAGGAATTTAACGAAGAGGAAAAGAATTTCCTTAAAAATATTATGCCTGTGACTTTTAAGCCCTGCATAGGTGTGCTTGACGCCTCCGACATAAACGGTTTAATTGAAGCGATACTTAAAAAGTCGCAAACCTTACTTTTCTATACAGCCGGAGAAAAAGAGGTGCACGCCTGGGAAGTTAAAAAAGGAAGCACTATCGTTGAGGCCGCAGGCAAAATCCACAGTGACCTTGCAAGAGGATTCATCAAGGGTGAAGTAATTGACTGCAAGGATCTGGATAGTTTTTATAATCTGGCTGAAGCGCGCGCGCGCGGATTTGCTAAGTCGGTTGACAGGGACTACATAATGCAGGAAGGAAATATCATAGAAATAAAATTCAGCGTATAAAGAAAGGTGTTCAAATGGTAAAAGTAAGAAGAGCGTTGATTAGCGTATGGGAGAAGAAGGGCGTTTTAGAACTCGCGCGGAAACTTGCAGAGTATAAAGTAGAAATTATTTCAACCGGTAAAACAGCGTCACTGCTTCGTGCAAGCTCAATACCGGTAAAAGAAGTTTCTTCTGTTACCTCGTTCCCAGAAATACTTTCCGGCCGCGTCAAGACTTTGCATCCTAAGATATTCGGAGGAATTCTTGCCAATAAAAAGCACCCATTGCATATGGAGGAAATAAAATCTCTTAATATTGAGCCCATAGATATGGTTGTGGTTAATCTTTACCCGTTTTTGCTAAAACTTAACGAAAAACTTGCATTTGACGACATGATGGAATATATCGATATAGGCGGAGTGTCGCTTCTCCGCGCGGCAGCCAAGAATTTTAAAAATGTTGCTTCAGTAAGTTCGCCTTCGCAATACAAAATGGTGATTGATGAGCTTGAGAAAAATAAAGGCGACCTTACCGATGAAACATTAAAGCTGCTCGCGCAGGAAGCTTTTTATGCCACCAAGGAATACGACAACAGCATTTATAATTATTTCGCATCAAAAGAAGTATTGACCCTGGATTTGGAAAAATCTGCCAATCTGCGTTACGGAGAAAATCCTCATCAAAAGGGCGCTTTATACAAATTAGCCAAGGCGCAGGAAATAAAATACAAACAACTTCAGGGAAAGGAGCTTTCCTACAATAACCTTCTTGACTTAGATACGGCAGTTTTAATTGTCCGTGATTTTGCTGAATGCGCTGTGTCTATCGTAAAGCACGCTTCAATTTGCGGGGTAGGTGTTGATAAGAAATTATCACAGGCCTACAAGAAGGCATATCTTTGCGACCCGATATCCAGTTTCGGAGGGATAGTTGGCATTAACAGAAAAGTCGACAAAGATACCGCAGAGCAATTCGTAAAAAGCGATTTTAAGGAATGCGTTATTGCGCCTTCATATTCAAAAGAGGCATTGAAAGTTTTTTCCGCCAAGAAAAACTTAAGAGTGCTTGAGGCGGATTTCCATCAGAAACTTAATTATAAAGATATAAGAGCAACCAGCTTTGGCTATCTTGTGCAGGACAGGGATACGGCCACTATTGAAAAAACAAACCTTAAAATAGTAACCAGGAAAAAACCTACACAGCAGGAATTAAAAGATATGATGCTTGCATGGAAGATAGCGAAATATGTGAGGTCAAACGCGATTGTGCTTGCCAAGAACCAGACGATTCTTGGAGTTGGCGGCGGGCAGCCTTCAAGGGTGGGCTCGGTAAAAATTGCGCTTGGTATGGCAAAAAAATCATGCCATGGGGCAGTGCTTGCATCAGATGGATTTTTCCCCAAGGAAGATTCCATAAAAGTTGCTTACAAAAAAGGCATCAGGGCGATAATTCAGCCGGGCGGTTCGATAAAAGACAATGACTTGATTAAGCTTTGCGATAAGTTAAGAATTAGCATGATTTTTACTGGCATTCGCCACTTCCGCCATTAATTTTCTTCCATTAGCATACCAACGGTTAAGTTTATAAAATTATGAGCGGCTATATTAATTCTACTAGTTGTTTTAAAGAGGCAAAAAATTATCTTGATAGTTTCGTAAATTACGAAAAAAAAACAGACTATTCTTACGTCAAAACGCTTAAGCTTAAAAGGATAGAGCGCCTTTTGAAAAGCCTCAACATAGATTATAAAAAACTTAAAAGCATACATATCGCAGGGACAAAAGGCAAGGGTTCAACTGCGTGTTTTTGCGCCAATTTGTTAGCAAGCGCAGGATATAGAACCGGACTTTATACGTCGCCTCATTTTTTTGATTTCAGGGAAAGAATACAGGTATTAGGCCAAAGGCCAAAGATTACCCCTCAACTTCGCTCAGTACAAGAAAACCAAGGACAGGAGATAAGGGGCAATTTGATTTCGAAAGATGACGTGGTAAGGTTGATAAATGAAATGCAGCCGCAATTGGAGAAATTAAGGTTTACTAAAGAG
>JAQVOZ010000115.1 GCA_028702365.1 Candidatus Omnitrophota bacterium
TTGTTACAGATATCTTGAAAGATTTATTGATTAAAAGTGACAAGAGCGCGCCGTATAGCCTTGTATATGCAGTCGGGCCAATACCGATGATGCGTAAGGTTGCCGAAACCACAAAGCCATTTAATGTAAAAACTCTTGTTTCCCTTAACGCTCTTATGGTTGATGCAACCGGCATGTGTGGGTGTTGCCGGGTAAGCGTTGGAGGAAAGACTAAATTTAGCTGTGTTGACGGCCCCGAATTTGATGCTCACGAGGTCAATTGGGATGAGTTAATAAAAAGAAACAAGATATATTCCGACAAAGAACAGCATATTTGTAAATTATTAATAAAATAATTTTTTATGATAAAAAAAGAACCTGTAAAAATTAAGGAAGTGGAAGCTTCTATCAGAGCTGGAAACTTCGATGAGGTTATTTTAGGCTATAACGAAGATGAAGCTTTGAACGAGGCGGCGCGATGCCTGCAGTGTAAAAATCCGCTTTGTATTTCAGGCTGTCCGGTTGGAATAGACATAAAAACATTTATTTATAAAATTACCCGGAAAGATTACGCCGGAGCCTATAATACTATCAGAGAAAAAAATAATTTTCCTTCTATCTGCGGAAGGGTGTGCCCTGCAGAATATCAATGTCGTAAAGCATGTGTTTTAAGCAAGAAAGGCTTGCCTTTTGCATCTGCTCAGGCAATAAACATTCATTTTCTTGAGCGTTTTACGGGTGATTACGGAATGCTGCATCCAAGCCCATCTAAAGCTGCATGCAGCGGCCCTCAAATTAAAAAGGTAGCCATAGTCGGTTCCGGGCCTGCTGGTCTTTGCTGCGCCGGAGAACTTGCGCGCGCAGGTATAAAAGTAATTGTGTACGAAGGTTTACATAAGTTAGGAGGAGTACTGCGTTACGGAATACCTCCTTTCAGGCTGCCGAGAAATATTCTTGATTACGAGATAGATTCGCTTAAGAAAATGGGCGTTGAATTTATACCGAATTTTATTGTAGGCAGGAATAAAGATGTGGATGAATTGTTAAAAGAAGGCTTTTCCGCGGTATTTTTAGGTTTGGGTGCAGGCATACCGTCTTTCCTGGGTATTAAAGGGGAAAACCTTTGCAATATTTATTCTGCCAATGAATTTTTAACCAGAGTAAATTTAATGTCCGCTTATAAATTTCCTAAAGCTCATACCCCGGTCAATATAGGCAAAAGCATGGTTATTATAGGCGGCGGCAATACCGCAATGGATGCGGCGCGATGCGCTCTGAGGTTGCAGAAAATGAACGGTATGAGCCCTAATACAACTATTCTTTACCGAAGAAGCGAGGTTGAACTACCGGCAAGGCGTCTTGAAATTGAACACGCCAAAGAAGAAGGCATAAAATTTAAACTTTTAGTTAAGCCGCAGGAATTTGCGGGCGATGAAAAAGGTTTTGTTACGAAATTGCGTTGCTTACAATGTGAATTGGGCGAACCGGATAATTCCGGAAGAAGAAAACCCATAGAAATTCCCGGAAGCGATTTCGAAGTAGATTGTGATACGGCTGTGGTTGCCATAGGGTTAAATGCAAATGAAATATTGACTAAAGTAACCCCAGCGTTAAAAACAGATAAGTACGGCGATGTTATTGTTGAGCAGGAAAGTATGGAAACATCAATAAAAAATGTTTTTGCCGGGGGTGATATTGTTGGTGGTGAAGGAACAGTTATAGAAGCGATGGGCATGGCTAAAAAGGCAGCCAAATCTATAATTGAAAAGTTATGCAATCAGCGTTAACTTTATTCAGTGTTAGAATAAAGTCATAAGACAGAGTTAGTCAAAGGAGGATACATGTCTAAGAAAGTTGATGATTTCATGAAGAAGGTAATTGAAAGAGACCCAGGACAGCCGGAATTCCATCAGGCGGTACGTGAAGTTGTTGAATCGGTTATGTCATACGTTGAGGCAAACCCAAAATATGAAAAAGCAAAAATACTCGAAAGAATGGTTGAGCCGGAAAGAGTAATAATGTTTCGGGTTCCCTGGCTTGATGATCGCGGCGAGTTTCAGGTAAACAGGGGCTTTCGTATACAAATGAATAGCGCCATAGGCCCGTATAAGGGCGGCATACGTTTACATCCGAGTGTTAATTTGGGAATATTAAAATTTTTGGCCTTCGAACAGGTTTTTAAAAATAGCTTAACTACACTTCCTATGGGCGGAGCAAAAGGCGGCTCTGATTTCGACCCTAAAGGTAAATCCGATAATGAAGTAATGAAATTCTGCCAGAGTTTTATGACTGAACTTTTCCGGCATGTGGGCCCCGATACAGATGTTCCTGCCGGAGATATCGGAACAGGCGGGCGCGAAATAGGTTTTATGTATGGCCAATACAAGCGCCTGCGCAATGAGTTTACCGGCGTTTTAACCGGTAAAGGTTTACAGTGGGGCGGAAGCCTGGTTAGGCCGGAAGCAACCGGATATGGCTGCGTATATTTCGTGCAGGAGATGCTTAAAACAAAAGGCGAATCCTTGAAGGGGAAAGTTTGCGCGGTTTCCGGTTCGGGTAATGTTGCGCAATATACCGTTGAGAAATTACATCAGCTGGGCGCTAAGGTTGTAACGCTCTCTGATTCCAACGGTTTTATCTACGATAAAGACGGCATTGACGAAAAAGAGCTGAAATGCTTGATGAACCTTAAAAATGAACGCCGCGGCCGCATCAAAGAATGCGCGAAAGAGTTTAGCTGCAAATATTTCGAAAACGAAAGGCCGTGGAGTATTAAATGTGATATCGCATTTCCTTCTGCCACGCAAAATGAAATAGATGAAACTGACGCAAAAACACTGGTTAAAAATGGTTGTATGGCAATCGGAGAAGGCGCAAATATGCCGTCCACTCCGAAGGCAATTAAAGTATTTCAAAAAGCTAAAATTCTCTATGCACCCGGCAAAGCTTCTAATGCGGGAGGGGTGGCAACTTCCGGTTTGGAGATGTCGCAAAACAGCATGAGGCTTTCCTGGAGCAGGGAAGAGGTTGATAGCAAATTGCACAGTATTATGATTGCTATTCATGAGCAATGCGTAAAGTATGGCAAGGAAGGCAAGTACGTTGACTACGTAAAAGGAGCTAATGTGGCAGGGTTCGTTAAGGTGGCTGATGCCATGCTTGCCCAGGGGCTTGTGTAATTAATAACCTAGCAAATAGCATACGGGAGAAAGGTAAAACTTTCCCCCGTATTTTTTTGCCTTGACAAACAAAAAATAATATGTTATTTTTAAAATGATTTGGGCACAACGTATGTGCTCAAAGTTTAGGAAACAGAGGCGTTTTTAAGAAACGCCTTTTTTTATTTTAGGTTCCCTAATATTTTCAAAGTTAGAATACCGGATAACGGCGTCCTTTAGTGGCATTGTTAAGGACAGAGGCGTCCTTTCTACGTAAAGTTACAAGGCGGTAGAGAGGACGCCTCTGTCTATTTTATAAGACAACAGAGGACAGAGCACAGAGGAGGAATAAAATTCTTTCTGTTATCTGTACTCAGTATTCTGTACTCTTTCCGAGCGAAGCGAGGAAAATATGTCAAAATACATTTTTGTTACCGGTGGAGTAGTATCAAGCTTAGGCAAAGGCATTACTGCCTCTTCCATAGGAAAGTTATTGGAATCAAAGGGGCTAACAGTTACTCTTATTAAGTGCGACCCCTATATCAACGTTGACCCCGGAACAATGAATCCTTATCAGCATGGCGAGGTATACGTAACTGACGACGGCGCAGAGACAGATTTAGACTTGGGCCATTATGAGCGTTTTACAAACGCTAAAATGACCAAAGATAATAATATTACTACCGGAAAAATCTACTATTCGGTTATTACCAAAGAAAGAAAAGGTGATTATCTTGGTAAAACCGTTCAGATTATCCCGCATATTACCGACGAAATAAAACATCATATAAAGAAAGTAGCACTCAATCAGAAGGTTGACGTCGTACTCGTTGAAATCGGCGGCACAGTCGGCGATATAGAGAGTTTGCCATTTTTGGAAGCAATAAGACAGTTACGTTTGGAGTTGGGCCATGATTATGCAATCAATATCCATGTTACCCTTGTGCCTTACATAAAATCAGCCGGAGAGATTAAAACTAAGCCAACCCAGCATAGCGTTGCGGCACTTAGGCAAATAGGAATTATGCCTGACATAATTGTTTGCAGGACGGAAAAAGCGCTCACCAAAGATGCAAAGGAAAAGATAGCGCTTTTTTGTAATGTCGATGCAGGCTGTGTCATCAATGCGGTTGATGCGAAAACGATTTACGAAGTCCCGGTTAGTTTTAAAAAAGAAGGGTTGGATTCACTCTTAGCCAGGCTGCTTAACATTAAACATCCAGATGGAAATTTGAGCGATTGGGAGCGCAATGTTCTAAAAAGAATAAAATCGCCTTCGCATACCGTAGAAATTGCCGTGGTTGGAAAATATATCGCGCTTCAGGATGCTTATAAATCAATATACGAAGCGCTTATCCACGGCGCCCTGGCTAATGATACAAAATTAGTGCTCAAAAGAATAGATTCGGAAGATATCGAAAAATACGGAGTTGAGAAATATTTAAAAGGTGTTAAAGGGATTTTAGTTCCGGGCGGTTTTGGCAATCGTGGCATTGAGGGAAAAATTGCTGCCAGCAAATTCGCGCGGGAAAATAATATCCCATATCTAGGCATATGTCTTGGCATGCAGATAGCGGTTATTGAATTTGCCAGGAACGTGTGCGGATTCAAAAATGCTAATTCAACAGAGTTCAATAAAGATACAAAATATCCGATAGTAAGTTTACTGGAAGAGCAGAAAAAAATCCAGGAGAAAGGCGCTACAATGCGTTTGGGAGCTTATGAGTGCCGTTTAAAAAGAGGCACAAAAGCTTATGATGCCTATAGGAAGGAAAAAATATCCGAGCGGCACCGGCATAGATATGAATTTAACAATAATTATCGCGAAGCAATGCAAAAGAAGGGAATGGTCTTTTCGGGAATTTACCATAAAAAAGACCTGGTTGAAATAGTAGAGCTAACTATGCATCCCTGGTTTGTTGCCTGCCAATTTCATCCGGAATTTCAATCGAGGCCGGAGAACCCCCACCCGCTATTTAAGAACTTCATTAAAGCTGCCCTTTCACTATCTAAGTAGCCTTAAAGCAGAGGAAGATATTTCTTAATTTCGTGCTGCGTAATTTGTATCCGGTATTCTTCCCATTCTTTCTTTTTATTAAAGAGAAACCTGGTAAAGATATGTTCTCCCAGGGCTTCTTTTATAAATTTACTTTTTTCTGTTTCAAGTATTGCCTCAAACAGGTTGCCGGGTAGCGACTCAACC
>JAQVOZ010000116.1 GCA_028702365.1 Candidatus Omnitrophota bacterium
CCCGCCTCATTTCTTATGGCCGCACTCGCAGCACTACCTTTTTTCATTCCTGAAAAGCTCTTTTCGCTTTTGATAAGAGTGGGGTCTATTACAATAACGTAATCGGGATTATATATTTGAGAACGCAGCCGAACCGGCTTTGTATCAAAGCTTAAAAAAGCATTCATGGGTGCACCCATACGTGCAGCACCGAAGCTGGGAAAAGCATAAGCATAAATTTCCTGATAGAAAAAAGCTTCGCCCAATATCGCCGCTGTAGTTATTGCTCCCTGACCTGCTCTTGCAAATATCTTTACTTCTTTCACGAACTTCAGCCTCCGTAAGTTTTATTTATCTGGATGAATATTGCGGAATTATTATCCGTTAGAAAGTTAATCGTAAATAGCTAGCGGATAACAAGAAAGAAAAATATATCACAAAACAAAAAAAAGGCAAGAGAAAAATTATCGATAATTTACTGATTGGATAATTGATGCCGTAGGCCCCTACGGCCAGCCTCGCCCGCGTGAGAGGCACAGAAAATTCTGGCAAGAGGATTAATTATCTTTCCAGAATATCTTATTACCGTTTTTATTTATCAAGTCTAATGCTACATCGACGATTCCAGAATCATAACGTAGCCCACGGCCGGAAGTTAATTCTTTACTTGCATTAACAATACCCAAAGCCTCCCTGTAGGGCCTGTGCTGAGTCATTGACTCAAGGACATCGCTGACCGCAAGTATCCGCGCTTCAAACAAAATCTCATCGCCTTTTAATTTTCGCGGGTACCCCGAACCATCAAGGCGCTCGTGATGCTGGTATATGGTTTCTGACAAAGGAAAAGGAAATTCTATATCTTTAATAAGATCGTAACAATTCTTGGCATGCTGTTGTATAAGGCTGTATTCCAAATCGCTTAATTTGCCCGGCTTATTCAATATATCCAAAGGTATGCTGATTTTGCCCAAATCGTGCAGCTCTCCGGCAAGCCTTATTCCTAAAAGACGGTTTTCATCCCAATTTAATTCCTTTGCGATAATTTCAGCGATACTTGCCACATGGCGCGTGTGGCTGAAAGTATAAGGGTCACGCATCTCAAGGGCTTTGCCCAATATTTTTAGCGTATTTATAAGCATCAAAAGCCTTTCTTTTTCAAGATTGGCATAGACGGTCATATCGCGCGTGATGCCCATGGTACCTATGATTTTGGCATTTTTGTCATACATGGGAATTTTCGTGGTAATTGCCTGGTTCCAGCTGCCGTCAGGAAGCAAAGTGCGCTCAATTTTACCGATTATAGGCTTACCGGTGGTTAGAACATAATTATCATCCACGCTCATCTGGCGCGCCTGCTGCGCCGGAAAAAAATCAAAATCGGTTTTTCCGACTATTTCTTCGGGCTTAAGGCCCACGCCCTGTGCGTAAAATTTATTTACTTTTATTATGCGGTTATTGCGATCTTTAAAATACATTGCATCCGGAAGATTATCTAAAAGCCCCTGCAAAAAATCTCTTTCCAGGGCGAGGCTGCCTTCCATTTCTTTGTGTGCGGAAATATTTTCTATTATTCCCTCGAGGTACTCTTTCCTATCGTGGATTACCAGCGAGCAGGTTATTGCAACCCATATATTATCACCGGTGAGCGTTTTAAAAACTGCTTCAAAAAAATTTACTTTTCCATTCATGCGCACATGCCGGAAAAATTCATCACGTTCGGAATAATTTGCGAAAAAATTTTCTAATCTGACTTTCTTAAGTTCGCCGCTGGAAGTAACTCCAAGTATTTTGGAAAGGGCAGAATTTACAATAATAAATCTTTCGTGCGGAAGGAATGCATATTTAAAAAGGCCTATCCCCAAATTGTCTGCGCTGGATATGTTAAGATAAAATGTGTTTTTCATTGCCACCACGGATTAAAAGCCATTTAATTATACCACCTCAAACCAAAAAGAAAAGCCCCCGTCAAATTAATGACGGGGGCTTGTAGCTTTCTTCGTGGCTTTCTTTAACCCTTCGACTCCCTGCGGTCGCTCAGGGTTAATTCGGCTACACAATTTTTTTGCGCCTTCCAGGCTTGAAAAATTGTTGCCGCATTAATACTCTGGATAGCCGCCTGCGCCAGGCATAGCCGGCATAGCGGGCTTAGCGTCTTTCTCGGGTTTCTCTGCGATAACCGCTTCAGTTGTAATCAACAAGGATGCAATTGAAGAAGAATTAATCAGAGCCGTACGTGCTACTTTTGTCGGGTCAATAATTCCTGCTTCAAGCATATCGGTAATTTTGTTTTTTTCGGCATCGAATCCGATATTCGTCTTTTCCTTTTTAATCTGCTCTACGATTACGGAGCCTTCCACTCCAGCGTTAGCAACCAGCTGCCTTAAAGGCTCTTCCAAAGATTTCTTTATTATATTAACGCCTATCTGCTCATCAGCATCTAATTTAAGTTTTTCCAGAGCGGGGATGCTTCTTATCAAACCGATTTCTCCGCCGGGAATTATTCCTTCCTCAACCGCAGCTCTTGTTGCATGTAAAGCATCTTCAACGCGCGCCTTTTTTTCCTTCATTTCTGTTTCTGTGGCGGCACCTACGTTAATAACAGCAACTCCGCCGGCAAGCTTTGCAAGGCGTTCCTGTAATTTTTCTTTGTCGTAATCAGAATCTGTCTGCTCAATCTGCTTTTTAAGCTGGGAAATTCTTCCTTTGATTGCGTCTGATTTTCCTGCGCCTTCTACGATGGTGGTATTCTCTTTATCTATTCTTACTCTTTTTGCGCGACCCAGCTCTTCAAGTTCAATACTATCTAACTTCCTGCCGAGCTCTTCAGTAATTGCTTCTCCGCCGGTTAAAGTCGCTATATCTTCAAGCATTGCCTTACGTCTGTCGCCATAGCCGGGAGCTTTCACTGCGGCACAATTAAGAATTCCTCTCATTTTATTAACAACCAATGTTGCCAAAGCTTCTCCCTCGATATCTTCAGCTATTATAAGGAAGGGCTTTCCTGCGCGGGCAATTTTCTCCAAAAGTGGAAGCATATCTTTGATGTTTGAAATCTTTTTCTCATAAATTAAGATGTAAGGCTCTTCCAGCGAGCATTCCATTTTTTCTGCATCAGTAACGAAATACGGTGAAAGATATCCCTGGTCAAACTGCATACCCTCAACTACTTCAAGAGTTGTAGCCATGGATTTTGCTTCTTCAACGGTAATTACTCCGTCTTTTCCTACCTTGTCCATAGCATCAGCAATAAGCTCTCCAATTTTTATATCTCCGTTGGCGGCTATTGTTGCAACCTGTGCAATTTCTTTTTTATCCTTAACCGGCTTTGAGATTTTCTTAAGTTCATCAAGCACTACGGTAACTGCTTTATCAATTCCTCTTTTAAGAGCCATAGGATTTGCGCCCGCGGCAACATTCTTTAAGCCTTCCTTGAAAATTGCTTCTGCCAGAACGGTTGCTGTAGTCGTGCCATCGCCGGCTGTATCAGAAGTTTTCTCAGCAACTTCCTTAACCAGCTGCGCGCCTATGTTTTCATAAGGATCTTCCAGGTCTATTTCTTTTGCGACAGTAACGCCGTCTTTGGTTATTGTGGGAGAGCCGAACTTTTTATCAATAACGACGTTCCTTCCTTTCGGGCCCAGGGTAACTTTTACTGCTTTCGCAAGTATCTCTGCTCCCCTTAGAATTGCCCTTCTTGCTTCTTCGTTAAATACTAATTGCTTAGCCATTGTTTATTTCACCTCCAATTATGCAACGATAGCCAAAATATCCTCTTCCCTTACTATTAAATACTCTTTCTCATCCACTGTTATTTCCGTACCGGAATACTTTCCGTAAAGAACAATATCGCCGACCTTGACGTTTAAAGGAACTATTTTGCCATCATCGGTTTTTTTACCAGTGCCTACGGCAACGACTTTGCCTTCCTGCGGCTTTTCCTTTGCTGTGTCAGGAAGCACAATACCACCCCTAGTTTGCTCCTTAGATTCTGATGCCTGGATAACTACTCTGTCTCCTAATGGTTTAATCTTCATACAGTACACCTCCTTAAATCTGATTTTTCTTAAGGCTTCTTGGGTTACTTTTAATATTAATAACCTTCGAGCAACCTTTTTGTATAATTAGCAATCTAACCTCTAGAGTGCTAAAATATTTTAGTTAAAGAAAAAATCTTGTCAAGATTTTTTTACAAAAAAATTAGCCGATGAATTTCCCGGCAAGCAGGTATAAGCCTTTTATTACAAGAAACTGGTCAAAAATTATGGGGCTCTTGAGGCTTTGGAGTATAAATTTGGCGTCTCCTCCGGTGATTACTACTTTGGTATTTTTTTTAATCTTCAAAATTTTTTTATATTTTTCTATCAGAGAATTTAGCATTGAGGCAAAGCCCTCTGTTATCCCACGATTAATGCTATCTTCCGTGTTTCTTGGAATAGGCATTGTGGTTTTACGCAATTTTATTTTTTTCGGTAAAAGCGCACAAGCCGACAGGACTTTCAGGGTAGAGCCAAGGCCCGGCAGAATAAGCCCGCCTGCGTAATCCCCATTTTTTGATAAAATATCGAATGTTATCGCGGTACCAAAATCTACCACTATTCTTGCATCATTATATATTTTTTTTGCCGCATAGGCGGCAACCAGCCGGTCCATTCCAATGTGCCGCTTGTTATAGAATGATTTAACGGGCACCTTTATGTCCTCGCCTACTATATGAAGATTTATTGCGCATTCTTTTTTTATCTTTCTAAATAACGCGGTTATGCGGGGCACAACCGAACAAACGACAATTGCTTCCTGTTTATTCCTTAAAAAAATTTTTTTAATGCCCGCTATTGCAGCTTTCTGGGTAGGTATTCTTTTTGCCCTGATGAAGCTACCCCTGTCGTCTATCCATACAAAATGTAAACTTGTATTACCCACATCTATTGCTATCATACAAAATGCACAACCTCCCCGGTTTTCTTTTTGTTATTAAACACTTCTGCTATCTCCTCTACGGATCCGGCAGCCTTAAAGTTCAGGACTTCCCTAAACAAAGAGTTAATTTTACCTTTCTTAAAATCCGCATATACGCTTACCATTTCTTTAATCAGTTTCGGGAAAACTTTTTCCGTATCGTACTTTTGCCCTGTTTCAAGCAGAAGCGAAGTGGCTCTCTCGGGAAGTTCTTCCTTAAGAGAGTTTACGTTAATGCCTATTCCGACAATAACAAAACTTGGCTTCTTTCCGGTTGTTTTTGCTTCAACAAGTATACCTGCTATTTTTTTATCATTTATGATTATATCATTGGGAAGCTTTATTTTGATTTTTGTTTTCGTTTCATCTTTGTTCTTTTTATGCTCTTTTTGCATTGAAT
>JAQVOZ010000117.1 GCA_028702365.1 Candidatus Omnitrophota bacterium
CACCATTCAGCAAGCGTCGGTATTTTTGTATCCTTCCCGCCGCTGCGCAGCGAGGTATCGCCTTTGGCGGAAAATTTATCTTCCCACTTAAGGCCCAGGGTTGAAGCAACAGTTGTCATAGGCACTGCGCCGCCCATAATCCAGGATGTTGTTCCGTATGGATGGATATAATTCGGAAGCTTGTCAAATTCTGATTCGATGTCGCCGGTAAGCTCCTCCATAACATCTTCCAGAGTTACCATGCCAAGGATTTTCCCTTTATCGGAAGTAACGAGTACGATATGCACTCTTTCCTGAATCATTGTTTCAAGAAGCTCGGATATAACCATGCCCTCGATAACTTTCTTTATCGGCCTGATTATCGAGGAAATAGTCGGATTTACAGGGTTAGTCCTTAAAACTGTTATTATATCTTTAAAATTAATGTATCCCTCTATAGTTTGAGCGTCATTTTCTTTTGTGGACACAGGAAAACGGGTGTGCATGTCAAGATGTGCTTTTATAAGCGCCTGGGTGAGGGTGTCTTGTATCCAAATCATTGAGATATCATAAGCAGGGATTATAATGTCTTTTACAGGACGCAAGGTAAAGCTCGCTGCGGCAAGAACAATACGTTCTTCCCGCGCGCCAAGGATTTTAGCGGTTCGAGCCAAAGAAACTGCCGCCTTTAGTTCGTGGAGATCTTGTCCTTTGTAGCTTAACTCTTTAGGGCTGAACATAACAAAAAAACGGACAACTTTTTTGACTATTATCTCTACCACAGATATTACAGGCGCAATCAAAGCTGAAAGATACCTCATCGTAGGCGAAAGCCTTAAAACTATCCATTCTTTATTATTAAGCGCAATCATTTTAGGTACAAGTTCTCCAAAAACAATTATTACGCAGGTAAGCGGTATAATAAAAATAATAAGGGCCAGAATCTTAGCCAAAGTTACCGGCATGTTAAACGTGCTTTGAAGATATGGCGCAAAGCGCTCACCAACACCGGCTCCGCCGGCTGCAGCCGCCAACGCACCAACCAATGTGATACCGACCTGAATAAATGTAAGGCTTGCCTCCATGTGTTCTTTCATATAAAGGGCATCAGGCGCACCTTTCTTTTTTTCGCCCGACAGAACAACCAATCGCGCTTTTGAAACGGAAGCAAGGCCCATTTCATATGCGGCAAGAATAGCATTAAGTGAAAGCATAACTATTATTATTATCAAATCGTATACAAACATGCTTTATGTTTCCTATTTCCAAATAAATATTCTCTGTAAGCTCAAATTACCAAAATAAGCAAACATTCCATAAATAACAAGCCCACCCGTGAACCGGGTGGGCAAATGGAAGGAAGACTGTTCCTTTTGCAAAAGCATATATTATTTTACCCAAGCAAAAAGATAAATCAAGAAAAAAATTAGCAAAAGCCTATGTCTTATTTCTCGGTTTTTATTATCTCAAAGAACACTTCTACGATTTCCGGGTCAAATTGAGTGCCAGTGCCCTCCTTAATTATCTTAAGAGCTTCCTCGATAGAGTACGCTTTACGATAAGGCCTGTCGCTGGTTAAGGCCTGATAGACATCGGCTATTGCAATTATCCGTGCGCCAAGAGGTATTTCTTTTCCTTTTAACCCGGCACAATAGCCAAAACCATCAAACCTTTCATGATGATATAAAACAATAGGCGCTACGTCTTTAAGAAAATGTATATGCCTTATTATTTCTGCGCCTATCTGCGGGTGTTTTCTTATAATATCATACTCGGCGTCAGTAAGTTTTCCTTTTTTCAGCAGTATTTCATCAGGTATACCGATTTTACCCAAATCATGAAGCATTGCGGCATGTTTTAAGTCTTCCATTTCTTTTTCGGAAAGATTTAGTTTCTTTCCGATAGATACAGCCAGAGATACCATGTGCTCACAGTGCTCTCCCGTATAATAATCTTTAGCCTCTATGGTTTTGGCGAAAGCATAGATTGATTCCAGAAAGGTCTGATGCATTCGTTTTTCTATTTTAGACAATTTTTGTTTCAGGTTCTCGATATTTTCATGCGTACCTTCAGATGGTTTTTCCGCTTCTTCTTTGCCATTCAAAGTAACAAGACGGGCACCTCCGCGTTCTTTTGCAAGTATAACCGCCTTTTCAACCAAATGTATGAGGCCGTAAGCTTCGGAAATATTAGGATCATCTTCGGGAAAATTAGCTATGCCGATACTTACTTTTAATTTTAACTTTTTATTTTCCGGGTCAAACATATGATTTTCTATATCGTTTAAGAGCCGTTCCGTAAATTGAATTGTGCTTTGCTTGTCCGTATCTGGCAATATAATAACAAATTCTTCTCCGCCGTAACGTGTTACAATATCCATACCGCGGACGAATTGCCTTAAATATTTTGCAAGTTCTTTAAGAATCTTATCGCCATACGCATGGCCATATAAATCATTGATAGAATTGAAATAATCTACATCAATCATCGCAAGAGAAATTGAAAGAGCATACCGTTTTGCCCTCAATAATTCTGAATTAAGGCGCTCGATAAGATATCTATGGTTATAAACCTCGGTTTCTACGTCCTTTAGACTGAGCTCTTTTAATTTTTCAAGAAGCTCTTTATTTTCAACAGAAAGCTGCTGCATTCTAAGCGCTTTGTTTATAATTATTTTTACCTCTTCCATGTTAAGCGGCTTTTGCAAATAACCAAAAGCACCCTCATTTAACGCAGCAATTGAGCTCTCCAAAGAAGCGTATCCGGTAATAATAATTGTTATGGTTTCCTGATTTATTTCTTTTGCATATTTCAATAGTTCAATCCCATTACCATCTGAAAGTTTAAGGTCAACCATCAAGATATTATAAAATGCCCCTTCTAATTTGCCCTTAGCATCCTTAAGGTGAGTTGAGTATTCGGCATTGTACCCCAACGACTGCATTATGTCCGCAAGGGTCTCACACATCAACACGTCATCGTCTACTATTAAAATCTTTGCTTTTTCAGCATTCCCCTGGTTTGTCATATTTAATTTTTTTTCTCTCTTTTGGCTATTTCTTTCTTAAAAATATTAAGCATGACTTCGACTTCAAAAGGTTTTTCAAAAACCTTAACAACTCCGCTGCTATACGCTTCGCTAATACGTGAATCGCGCGGATATGCCGTCATCATAAAAATAATTATCTTTGGATTTATCTGTGTTACTTTTCTAACCAGCTGCAACCCATCCATATTTTCCATCCGGATATCGGTAAGCAGTATATCGAAATTATTTGTTTGTATTTTTTCAATAGCTGCACCGGCATTATAGGCGGCATCAGTACTATAGCCTTCGGCATTAAAAATGTCAACTAAAGTGCTGCAAATATCAGCATCATCGTCAACCACAAGAATACTTTTCTTTTTATCGGAAATGTCTTTCATGTTTAAAGCCTTCCATAAATCCCTGGCCTAAAGTCCGGGGGTATTAGCACGGCCAATTCCCAAGCGGCACTCCTTTTATCTCCGCCCTAGCCACCAGGCCGGAGGCCTGTTGGGCTAAAATACGGGGTTTTAGTGTCGCGGGGAATAAATTTTAATAACGCATTATAACATATCTACCATGTTGATAGCTATACCCTTTCTTTAAAAGGGCAAATAAATACGAAATAAGCCAGTTTTTTCAAGTGTTTTTCCTTATGGGAAATTTGATAGTTATTTTTGTGCCCACCCCAACATTGCTTTCTGCCGTAACAGTTCCATTGTGCGCATTTATTATATCTTTCACTATACTTAACCCCAACCCTATTCCCTTGGCCTTTTTGCTGAATAAAGGCTCAAATATGGAATTAATATCATTCTGATCTATACCCTTACCACTATCGGCAATTATTATTTTTACGCTTGCATCCTCGATTGACGTTGTAATCTCTATGGTGCCTTCTCCCTCTATCGCTTCTATGCTATTTTTTACAATATCAACAATTGTCTGACGCATATATGCCCTATCGAAAAGCATATCTAAATTCTGCCCATAATTCTTTCTAATCGTGATACTTTTAGGCAAAACAAATTTGCCCAATGCTTCTTCTATACAATCATTGAGGTTACCTTGAACAAATACCATGCTTTTGGGCCTTGCAAAATCAAGCGCAGTTTCAATTATGCTATTTGCATCGCCTATCTGAGATTTTATTATGTTAAGATATTTTTCAAGTTTTACGCTATCTATCGCAACACCCGGGCTTGTAAGGTAATAAATGGCATTGCTTATTACACCAAGCGGATTTCTTAACTCATGGCTCAAAGAGCCTGCCACCTTTCCTAAAGTAGCAAGTTTTTCACTGCGAATTAGTTTTTCCTGCGCCTGGCGCAAATCTTTTGTGCGCTCCTCAATTTTCTTTTCAAGATTTACGTTCAAAACCTCCAGCTCAGCTTTAGTCTTTTTGATTTCCTCTGTAGCCCTTGCCAGCTCTTCATTGGCTACCTGCAATTCTTTATTTGTCACGGTAAGCTCAATTGTTTTGGCAACCAGCTCTTCTTGCGCTTTTTCCAGATCTGATTTATTTTTTTGCAAACTTTCGATAAGGCCTTCTCTTTCCTTTTCTAATTCATATTGTATAGTAATATTTCTGTCTATGCCTCGATAGCCCTTAAAATTACCGGCACTGTCAAAAATAGGCACGCCGCTTGATTCAATAATAACAATAGAGCCATTTTTGTGCCTATACCTGTGAACCACGTTTTTAAAAGGCTTGTGTGACTTAATTAACGTATCCAAGATAACTTTTCCGCTTTCTTCGTCATCTTTATCCGTAAACGCAAAAGGCACTTTGCCGACTACTTCATCGGCGCTAAACCCAAGCAAATCTTCCACTTTCTTGCTGGCATACCTGCAAATAGTATTTTCGTCTACCTCCCAGATAAAATCACTTATGCTCTCTGCGAGATTACGAAACCGTTCTTCGCTGTTACGAAGCATTTTAACGTTTTCATTTATAGAATTACTCATAAAATTTATGCTCTCACAAAGCGACTCAAATTCTTTGCAACCGGTTACTTGAGCTTTCTGTTCAAATTTACCGTGCGCTATAGACTCAGCTACCTCCTGAAGCCTTTCAATCGGCCTGGAAAATGAACCTGCTATCATAATACTAACTATGAAGCCAAAAATTATGGCAATTGAAAAAAATAGCACGTATTCCATTAAGGTTTCGCGAAGAATAGCAGCCAATTCATTGGTACCCATGCTTGCGCCAAAACAATAAGGCTGGCCTTTTTTGTTCAAAAATGGAATCAATACCATCCTGCCATGGCCCC
>JAQVOZ010000118.1 GCA_028702365.1 Candidatus Omnitrophota bacterium
CTTCTGCTTTATTTTATCGTAGCCATAAATCCTTGAAATCTCCTCGTAGACATCAACATTTTCTGTAATATCAAACCTATGCCTGGAGACTAAAAGCGCCAGCTTACTCTTGCCTGACTCTTTTACCTTAAAGCCTAAATTCACAAGAATGCTTTTTACTTTGCTCTTTGGATATTCTGCGCCAAGGTATTCATTTAATCTATCGAGTTCCAGCAGTATTTTTTTATCTTTGGCTTGCGGCCTGCGGCCTGCCTCACCGTAATCCGTCATGCGCCCGCCGCAAACATCTGTCATTAACCCGGCTGCCTCAGCCGAAGCATACTCAAGATAATCAGCAAATACCTGTCTTTCAAACCGGTAGGATGAATCTGTGTCAATGCCGGCAACGCGGCGCGAATGCCGTATTCTAAGAGGAGAAAATATTGCGGCCTCAAGAAGAATGTTTCTGGTAGCTTCTGTCACCTCGGTATTTTTTGCGCCCATTACTCCGGCAAGAGCGATAACCTTTCTATCGTCTGCGATGACCAGGTTCTCGGAATTTAAAATTCTTTCTTTTTCATCTATTCCTACAAACTTTTCGTGCTCTTTTGCCCTGCGTATATAAATATTTCCTTCGATTTTATCTTCGTCAAAAGCATGCAAAGGATTTCCCCATTTAAGCATGCAGTAATTTGTAATATCAACAACGTTATTTACGGAGTTTATCCGGCAATTAACAATTCTTTCTTTAAGATACTCCGGGGAAGCTGTCACTTTTACATTGCGGATGCGCCGTGCTACATAAAACGGGCAATCTGCAGTGTTTTCTATTTTTATAAGTTTATCTTTGATAAGAGGCAATTTTATAACTTTGGGGTATTTTATGTTCAGTTTTTTGCCAAGACAGGCGGATACTTCCCTTGCTATGCCAATCATTGAAAGCCAATCATACCTGTTTGAAGTAATTTCAATATCAAAAACATGATCGCTGCCTTGCGCTTCGTGATGCTCCACTTCAATACCAGCCATAGTAAGAAGCTGCGCAATTTTCTCCGGCGATTCCTTAACTTCAAACAGATCTTTTACGAAATTTAAGCTGAATCTCATTTGCTTTTATTTTATTTTTTTTATATCCTGCTGCATTTTTTCCATCAATTGCTTCCCCCTTGAAATTACAATATCCATCTGCGAAATAAGCTCTGATGGCGCTCCGTGGCTTACATACGCGGCCCTTAAATCTTCCATTGACCCTATGGCATTATTTTGTAATTTTTGGAATATTTCTGCTTTATTAACTTCCGACTTACCAAGCGAGCCGGTAAATTCCAGGTAAAGATCTACACTTTTAAGAAATTTTTCATGATATTCTCTTAATTCCGGCGGCGGCGACAAGATTTCGCTTCTTTTTTTAAGCAGCTCGCATTTTTGCAGCATTTCATCCAATACCGCCATTTTAGATTTCTTATCCAAAGGCGCCATTTTTGTGCCGGCCTCTTCTCCTATCTGATGGAACTCCCTGGAAATGGCCTGCACCTGCTTAAGATAATCTTCTACGCTTTTTAGCCAATTATCCCAATTTTTCAGCTTAAGATTTTCTTCCTCTATTTTTTTTGCTTCAACAGCCTTAGTGTTATCAACAACAGTTATTTTTTCTTCCTGCTTTGAAAGAACGCTCCCGTCGATAGTTTTTATTTCGTCAAAATAATAAGTTACAGGTATACTTTCTACATCAACTTTTATACTTTTATCTGTTTTTTCCAGAATCTTACCCGTTACTGTTTTCCCGGAATTTAAAACGATTGATTCGGCAAAACAAAACAGGCCCATAGAAATTATTGCTAAAACTAATAATATTTTTTTCATGTTTTACTTTTACTTATATTTCTTCAACCCCCGGCAGTTCGGAATTTAAAATTGCTCCAGGAACTTTACATCATTCTCGTAAAAAAGCCTTATGTCATTTATGCCGTATTTAAGCATGGCCGGCCTCTCTACCCCCATGCCAAAAGCAAAGCCTTTGTATTTTTTCGAATCTATGCCGCAGTTTTCAAGTACTTTTGGATGAATCATTCCGCAGCCTAAAATTTCAAGCCAGCCTTTTCCTTTGCACAAGCTGCATTTATCTTTCTTCCCCTTACAGATAAAACATGAAATATCTACTTCAGCCGAAGGCTCAGTAAAAGGAAAAAAATGCGGGCGAAGGCGCAAATTAACATCCGGAGAAAAAAAGAGCCTTGCAAAATTAAGCAGCACCCCCTTTAGGTGCGCAAAATTTATATTCTTATCTATGGCAAAACCTTCAACCTGATGAAACATAAATGAGTGCGAGGCGTCCACCGCGTCCGGCCTGTATACTCTTCCCGGTGAAACCACGGCAATGGGCGGCTTGGATAACCTCATTACCCGCGCTTGTGACGGTGAAGTGTGGCTGCGCAGCAGAAATTTTCCTCTGTTCTTTTCTTTTGGCTCTGGTATGTCCAAATAGAAAGTATCAAATGCGTCACGAGAAGGGTGGTCTAGCGGTATATTTAAGGCGCTAAAATTATGCCACTCATCTTCTATTTCCGTCCCTTCAACTACGGTAAAGCCAAGCTTTTCAAAAACAGAACAAATTTCTTCGCTTACTACATTTAAGATATGGCGGCTTCCGCGGGTCAAACGGCTGGCTGGATAGGTTAAATCGATTTTTTCTTCTTTTGCGCTTAAACTCTTGGATTTTTCGGAAAGCGCAAAAGTTATTTTATTTTTAAGAATGTTTAAATTCTTACCCCAGATGCCTTTTTCTTCTTTGTTCAAAGACGGGACCATCGAAAAAAGGCGGTTGATTTCAGCTTTTCTTCCAAGATACTTTATTCCTAGCGCTTCTATGTCAGAAGGAGCCTGCGCAGTTAATAAATCTCTTTCGAACTCTTCTTCAAGCTTTTTAACTTCTATTTCCATATCCTAATTTTATAAAATAAATAACCGTTAATGTCAAACAAATTATAAGGAATGCAATCGCTACTTTAATTTTGCGCGGCGAAATTACTTCATCAACGTTTTCACCTTTTTGGACAATCTGTAAACTTACTGCGTGTATATCCAAATCTCCTCCGTGCTCGATACACGCACGGTTAAACTTTCCTTTTACTTCAACAATATCGCCTTTTGCTTTATAACTGCCGGTATAAGAAATTTCTTTAACCAGGGGCTGCGGCAACCATATTCCTATTGCGTTTTTACCATCGTTTACGTTTATCCAGGCGAATCTTCCTCTTACCATCACATCTCCGATAACTTCACCTTTGTAGTCTATTTCTTCTCCATCATACTGCTTTGCTGAATTGATAAGCTCTGTGCTGGAAATAGTTTCAGAAAAACAAATCAAAGACCAAATAAAAAAAACAAAAGGAAAAATAAAAATTATTTTATTTTTCCTGCAATTCATAATTCTTAATTCATAATTTTTTAATTGTTTCATTTTCCCTTTATTGCCGCAATCAAAAATCCAAGCAAAGTAAATATTGACATAAATTCAAGGCGGCCCGCCCACATCTGTATTATATAGGTAAACTTTAAAAATACGGGCATAGCTGTATCGGTTATGCCGCAAGAAAGCCCTACATTTGCAGCAGCTGACGTAGATTCAAACAATGAATCAACGAAAGGGTAACCAAAAAACATACCAACGAGTGCACCTGCCGCATAAAGAAGAAGGTAGCACAAGCTGATTAACAGGGCTGCACGCACCTGCTTGTCTTCAAGAAAAATGTTTTTTACATGGTGGAATCTTTGAACAACTATGGCTTTTTCGGGAAGCATTATTCTTCTTATATCCTCTTTAACAGCCTTCATTATTATTCCAATGCGAAGCATTTTTATTGCGCCTGTAGTTGAACAAACTGCTCCACCTAGAGCCATTGCGAAAATTACACCGGTTAAAGAAAGCTCATTCCAGCCACCTATAAATTGTTTCGCGTATATCGTTTGGAATCCTGTTCCGGTATGACCGGAAATTAACTGGTAAAAACCTTTTCGAAACAAAACTATTGCGGGCTGATAGATACCTAATTTATGAAGCCCTATGGCAGTAATAATAAATGTTATAACAATTGTAACGAAAAAAGTCCGCATTTCTATATTACGGAATAATTCCTTAAAATTACCGGTCCAGAGATGATAATGTAATTTGAAATTTATGGCGCCTAATATCATAATCACTATTGTTATAGTTTCAAAAGTCATATTATGATAGTAAAGTATATTTTGAGATTGCGGAGCAAACCCTCCCGTATCAAAAGCAGCCATAAAAATACAGGCGCCGTGGAAAAAAGCATTTTGGGCTTTCATTCCGTTTAAAAGCCCGGTTATTCCGAGCGCAAGAGTTCCGAGTACAAGAAAAATTATGCTAACCAGCCAGATAAATCTTGAGGTATGGATAACATTTGGCAGCACCCTTTCATCGCGGGCCTCACCAACATACATTTTAAATGCCCCTGAAAAGCCTTTCACAAAAAGCGAAAGGGCAACGATTACAATACCCTGGCCGCCGATAAACATTATAAGGTGCCGCCAAAGATTATGGGCATAGGAAAAATGATCAATGTCTTGAGCCAGGGTTAAACCTGTAGTTGCAAAGCCCGACATAGCATCGAAGCAGGCATCAAGGTAAGATTTAAAATGCCCGCTTAAATACAACGGTATTGCTCCTATCGCTGTTGCAACCAGCCAGGACAAAGATACGACAATCATTCCCTGCATCCAATTTAAATCTTTATCAGTGAAACATATCCTGGTAAGTATAAATCCGCAAAGAAATGACACTCCAATACCGATAAAAAAATCAAAGGTAGGGCTTACTTCTCTAAAGCCCAACGCACATATAATAGGTATAAGCATAAAAAGACCAATACCTATTGTGATTTTCCCAAGATAATAACCGATTATTTTGAAATCGTCTAAATGAGGTTTTAGAACCATATTAGTAAATAATTATCAGGCATACCAGAAAAGCTGCTGCCATAATTGCCAGCGCGTAAAGTATTTCCATAGAAATACCTTCTATAGCATTAAGAAGCACTTTCTTGGTTACATTTACTTTTTTAAACATTTATAGGTTAATGACGGTGGCTATAAAATACCCCTGACAGGTGGTTATAAAACTTTGCATTATAACTTGCCCACCAAAAGGCTTAAAAGCGATGGTTCATTGCCGATAAGCGTTAAAGCAATTATATCGTCTCCGGGCTTAAGTTTTGTATCGCCCTTTGGTATGATGACTTCTTCGGCTCTTAAAATGGATACGAGGGTAGAATTCTCCG